>JBFMAS010000550.1:0-13057 GCA_040755575.1 Thermodesulfobacteriota bacterium | reverse complement strand
GGCCGCGCGCCGTGCCTCGTTTGCGGATCGCGCCGGCGAGACGCTCTTTTGGCGCGACGCCGCGCGCGAGCTTCCGCCGGTCCTCGCGGCTCGGCGGCGCGTGCTCGACGACCTCGGCCAGGTGCGGTGCGCGCCGCTGCCCGCGGTCATCGGCCAGGCGCCCGTCGACGGCCGTGCGGCCCTGGAGCTCGCCGCATCCGCCGTGGTGCCTCGCGACCGGGCGGCGTGGTCGGCGCGCGACGTCCGGTCCGAGCCGTCGTGTCCGTGCGAGGGCTGCGCGCGATCGGGCGCGCGGCTGATCCGCCTCGGCGAGCAGCTCTCGCTCCACGCGGCGAACCTCTACGGCGCGGGCGGCGACCCGTACGCGCAGGCGAGCGACATGTTCCGCGCGGCGGCGCGCCTGCTCGAGCGCTGCGGCATGGACTTCCGCGACGTCGTCCGCACCTGGATCCACCTGCGCGACATCGACCGCGACTACGACGCGCTCAACGCGGCTCGGCGCGACTTCTTCCGCGACCGCGGCGTAGCGCTCAGGCCGGCCAGCACCGGCGTGCAGGGCATCCCGGCCGCGGATGCGCACGACTGCGGTTTGAGCTTCCATGCGGTGAAGATGCCCCGTCCGCTCGACGTCGCGGCGATGTCCACGCCGTTCCTCAACGAGGCCTGGAGCTACGGCGCCGACTTCTCGCGCGGGCTGCGCGTGGTCGACGCGAACAAGATCACGCTCTACGTGTCGGGGACGGCGAGCATCGGCGCCGCCGGCGAGACCGTCCACGTGGGCGACTTCGAGGCGCAGGCCGAGCGCATGCTCGACAACGTCGCATCGCTCCTCGCCCTGCAGCGAGCCGGCTTCGACAGCGTGCTCTCCGCGGTGACCTACCTGCGCCGTGCGAGCGACGGGCCGGTGCTGCGCTCGCTGTACCGGCGCCGCGGCTTCGACGCGTTTCCGTGCGCGGTCGTCGAGGCCGCTCTCTGCCGGCCGGACCTGCTCTGCGAGACGGAGGCCGTGGCGCTGCTTTCCGATGCCGGTGCGGAGGCGTAGAGGGCGAAGATGCACTGGGATCGTGGTTGCAGCTCGATCGCGGCTGCCATGACGCTCTGCCTCGCGGCCGCCGTGGCCGCCGCTGCGCCGCCGGCGCTGCGCATCACCTACCCTGCGGAGGGGACGCTGTTCCCGCCGGAGATCGTCGCGCCGACGTTCACCTGGCAGGACGAGGCGCGAGACGCGGGCCGCTGGCGGGTCGTCGTGCGCGATCCGACCGGCGGCGAGATCGTCGAGGACGCGGTCGACGCGCCGCGCTGGCGGCCTTCCGAGGAGAGCTGGCGGCAGATCAAGAAGCGCAGCGTCGAGCGCGACGCCGAGATCACCGTCACGCGCGTCGGCCCCGCGGCCGACGCGACCGCTTCGCCGTCGGCGAGCGTGCGCATCCGCACGTCGAAGGATCCGGTCGGCGACGCGCTGTTCTATCGCGAGGTCCCGCTGCCGTTCCTGAAGGCCGTGCAGGATCCCGCCAAGATCCGCTGGCGCTTCGGGACGATCGACTCCGAGTCCGGGCCGCCCATCGTGCTGAAGGACCTGCCCGTGTGCGGCAACTGCCACTCGTTCGCGGACGACGGCAGCGTGCTCGGGCTCGACGTCGACTACGGCAACGACAAGGGAGGCTACGGCATCCTGCCCGTGGCGAAGCACATGGTGATGAGCGACGACAGGATCATCACCTGGTCCGACTACGAGCGCGAGGACGGCGAGCTCACCTTCGGGCTCCTGTCGCGCGTCTCGCCGACCGGACGCTACGTCGTCAGCACCGTCAAGGACCGCTCCGTCTTCGTGGCGATGCCGGACCTGATGATCTCGCAGCTCTTCTTCCCCATCAAGGGCATCCTCGTCGTCCACGACCGGGAGACGGGGAAGTTCGCGCCGCTGCCGGGCGCCGACGACCCGCAGTACGTGCAGACCAACGCCGCGTGGAGCCCCGACGGCAAGGAGATCGTCTTCGCCCGGGCGAAGGCGCACAAGTCGGAGCGCCTCGAGCAGCAGAACGCCGCGCTGCTCGACGCGAAGGACGTCCCCGAGTTCACCGTCGACAAGAAGCCGTTCCGCTACGACCTGTACCGGATCCCGTTCAACGACGGGAAAGGCGGGACGCCCGTCCCGCTCGAAGGCGCGTCGGGCGACGGGATGAGCAACTACTTCCCGAAGTACTCGCCGGACGGGAAGTGGATCGTGTTCACCAAGTCGAAGAGCTACATGCTGCTGCAGCCCGACAGCGAGCTGTGGATCGTCCCCGCCAGCGGCGGCAAGGCGCGGCGTCTCACCTACAACACGCCGCGCATGAACTCGTGGCACAGCTGGTCGTCGAACAGCCGCTGGCTGGTGTTCTCCTCCAAGGTCAACGGGCCGTACACGCAGCTGTTCTTGACGCACATCGACGAGCACGGGAACGACAGCCCGCCCGTGCTGCTCGAGCGCTTCACCTCGCCGGACCGCGCCGCCAACATCCCCGAGTTCGTCAAGCTGCCCGGCGACGCGATCGCGGACATCCGCGAGGAGTTCCTCGACCCCTACTCGTTCCTGCGCGCCGGGACCGCGAACGAGCGCACCGGCGACCACGCGGGCGCGGAGCGCCTGTTCCGGCGCGGCCTCGAGCTCGCGCCGAACGACGCGGAGATCCTGAACGCGCTCGGCTGGACGCTGTTCCAGGCCGGACGGCCCGCCGACGCGGTCGTCGAGTACGAGCGCGCGCTGGCGGCCGATCCGCGCCACGCGAAGGCGCACAACAACCTCGCGCTCGCGCTGGTCGAGCTCGGCCGGCTGGAGGACGCGGCGAGCCACTTCAAGGCGTCGCTCGAGATCGAGCCGCGCGCGGAGATCTACAGCGACTACGGCTTCACCATGGCGCGCATGAACCGGCCGCGCGAGGCGTTCGCGGCCTACCGCAAGGCGCTCGAGCTCGACCCCGACTGCGCGTCGGCGCACTTCAACCTGGCGGCCGCGCTCGTCCTGGCGGGGAAGCTGCCCGAGGCCGAGTCGCACTACCGGCGCGCGCTCGCGGGCAGGGACACCGCGGAGACGCACAACGGGCTCGGCTACGTCCTCGTCCGGCAAGGTCGGATGGACGAGGGGAACGCGGAGTTCCGCAAGGCGATCGAGACCGATCCGCAGTACACGCCGGCGTACAACAACCTCGCCGACGCGCTGGCGAGGCAGGGCGAGCTCGAGGAGGCGGAGCGCTACTACAAGCAATCGCTCGCGGTGAAGGAGAGCGCGGCCGTGTACAACGCGCTCGGCGTCGTCCAGCGCAGGCTCGGCAAGACCGACGAGGCCGAGGGCCAGTTCGCGAAGGCGAAGACGCTGACCTCGGCGCGGTGAACCGGGGCGACGTCGCCCCGCCGCATCGCTCGTTCATGGGATGCGGACGCGCGAAGCTCGGGCTCGCGTCGGCTCGGCTCCTCGAGAAAGGGGGGAAGACGACATGCGCAAGCTGCTGGTCCTGCTCCTGCTGGCGACCGGCACGCCGGCCGCGGCCACCGACCGGCCGGCCGGCGGCTTCGACCGCGCTCATTGCCTGCGCGCCGGCAAGGTCGCCGGCCCGCAGAAGGACGGCCGGCTGACGTGCTGCTACGACGACGGCTGCTGGATCTGCGGCGAGGGCTGGCAGGGCTGCACGTGGACGCCGGGCTCCGCGCCGCTCGACCTGCGCGGCGGCATGGCCGCCCCGCCCGCAGCCGCGCTGCCGGGTGCGTCGGGCCGCTCGATGCCACCGGCGATGCAGGGCGCGGGGACGGCTGGCCCCGCGCCCGTGCCGCGCTGACGCGGAGCTCGGAAGCGCGGAACCGGACGCAGCGGACCGCAAGGGTATCCCCCGCACAAGCTCGGACGGCGAGTGCTGCCGACCCGCTCGTCGACCTGGTAAGGGAACGTCGTGACCCCGGCAGCCGCGATCGACGCCGCGCGCGCCCGCGAAGCAGCCGAGCGCGCGCCGTCGGCGTGAACCAGAGACCCGCCTCGCCGAACGACGGGCCCGGGCCCCGTCACTTGCCGAGCGGCCTGTAGTCGCTGCAGGTGAACACCGTGGCGAGCGCGCCGTCCGCGGCGAACGCCGGCATGTAGCAGCCGGCCTCGTAGCGTCCGTCGGCGGCGTTGAAGTGCGAGATCAGGTAGCCGAGCTCGTTGCGGAACGAGACGTCGAAGCAGATGCACGGCGTCTTCGCCTTCTGCAGGGATGCGGCGAGGGTCGGGACCGCGTCGATGTCGACCGCGTACTTGCGGAGCATGCCCTGGAACTTCGCCTGGTTGGCGAACGCGCAGGTGGCGCTCAGCACCAGCGCGGCGACGAGGGTGGCGGGGAGAATCTTCACGTTCGGTTCCTCCTTCGAGCGAGCCGGGATGGGCTCGCGACGGAGGCGTTCAATTCGCCTGAACGGCGTTCAATCCGGGCCGGCGCAGCCGGGGCGCCGACGATCGTGCAGACGCCGGTGGCGACGGGACGAGAGAAGCGCGCTATTGAACGACGATGGCCGTCAGCGCGGGACACTTCTTCCTCGGCAGCGAGGGCCTGGCCCTGCTGCGGACCTGGCTGTCGGGCGACGAGGCCGCGCTCGGCGCCCGCGTCGGCGAGATCGCGAGCGTCGTGGGCGCGCCCGACGCGCCGCCGCTCGCGCTCCGCTTCGAGGTCGCCGACCTCGACGTCGGCGCGGGATATGCGCGCTGGGCGGCGACCTACGACGGCGCCCCGAACCCCCTCATACGGACCGAGCAGCCGGTCGTGCGGGCGCTGATCGACCGCGCGAGGCCCGGCGACGCGCTCGACGCGGCATGCGGCACCGGCCGCCACACCGAGTACCTCGCGGCACGCGGCCATCGCGTGACGGGCGTGGACGGCAGCCCCGAGATGCTCGCGAAGGCGCGCGAGCGCGTGCCCGGCGCCGACCTCCGCGCCGGCGATCTCGGCGCGCTGCCCTTCGCGGCGGAGTCGTTCGACCTCGCGGTCTGTGCGCTGGCGCTCACCCACCTTCCCGACATCGGGCCGCCGAGCGCGGAGATGGCCCGCGTCCTGCGGCCGGACGGCAGGCTCGTCCTGTCCGACTTCCACCCGACGATGCTGCTGCTCGGCGGGACGGGCTTCTTCGTCGGCGCGGACGGCGGCGCCGGCAACGTGCGCAGCTACCACCATCCCATCGCGCGCTACCTGGCGGCGTTCCGGGCGGCCGGCCTCGAGGTCCTCGACTGCGTCGAGCCCGTGCTCGCGGAGCAGGACCTGCCGGCGGCCTCGGGAGGCCTGTCGGGCCTCGCCGAGGACGCCTTCCGCGCGGCATGGCTCGGGCTGCCGAACGCGCTGGTGTGGGAGCTCGCGCGGCGCTAGGGGGGGCGGGCTTTTGCACGCCCCGCGCGCGACGATTACCCAGCGTAAGATGGGCAAGAACCTGCTCGACAAGGTCTGGGACCTGCACACGGTCCGCGAGCTCGAGTCCGGCCAGACCCAGCTCTTCATCGGCCTGCACCTGGTGCACGAGGTGACGAGCCCGCAGGCGTTCTCGATGATCCGCGAGGCGGGCCTCACGGTGCCGTTCCCCGAGCGCACCTTCGCGACCGTCGACCACATCATCCCGACCGACTCGCAGGCGCGTCCGCTCGAGGACGGCCAGGCCGAGCAGATGATGAGCGCGATCGAGCGCAACTGCCGCGAGTTCGGCATCCGCTTCTTCAGCCCGCAGACCGGCCATCAGGGCATCGTGCACGTGATCGGCCCGGAGCTCGGGCTGACGCAGCCCGGCATGACGATCGCGTGCGGCGACAGCCACACGAGCACGCACGGCGCGTTCGGTGCGGTCGCGTTCGGCATCGGCACGAGCCAGGTGCGCGACGTGCTCGCGAGCCAGTGCCTCGCGATCCAGCGCCCGAAGGTGCGGCGCATCGTCGTCACCGGCAAGCTCGCGCCCGGCGTCTACGCGAAGGACGTCATCCTGCACGTCATCCGCCGCCTCGGCGTCAAGGGCGGGGTCGGCTACGCGTACGAGTACGCGGGCCCGGTGATCGAGGCGATGACGATGGAAGAGCGCATGACCGTCTGCAACATGTCGATCGAGGGCGGCGCGCGGCTCGGCTACGTCAACCCGGACCGGACGACGGTCGAGTACCTGCGCGGGCGGGAGTTCGCGCCGCAGGGCGCGGCGTTCGACGCGGCGGCGCGCTGGTGGCTCCAGGTCGCGTCGGACGCGGATGCCTCGTACGACGACGTCGTCACCATCCCCGGCGAGGAGCTCGCCCCGACCGTCACCTGGGGCATCAACCCGGGGCAGGCGGTCGGCGTCGGCGAGCCGATCCCGTCGGCCGACGACTTCTCGGCCGACGAGCGCTCGACCATCGCCGATGCCTACGACTACATGGGCTGGGCGGACGGCGATCGCGTCGCGGGCACCAGGATCGACGTCGCCTTCATCGGCTCGTGCACCAACGGGCGCCTCTCCGACCTGCGCGAGGCGGCACGGGTCGCGAAGCTCGGTCGCGTCAAGCCGGGCGTCAAGGCGCTCGTCGTGCCGGGCTCGCAGGAGGTCGCGCGTGCCGCGGAGGCAGAGGGGCTGCACGAGGTGTTCACCGAGGCGGGCTTCGAGTGGCGCCTGCCCGGGTGCTCGATGTGCCTCGCGATGAACCCGGACAAGCTGGTCGGGCGTCAAGTATGCGCGTCGTCGAGCAACCGCAACTTCAAGGGCCGCCAGGGGAGCCCGTCTGGGCGCACGCTGCTGATGAGCCCGGCGATGGTCGCCGCAGCCGCGATCACCGGTGCGGTGACCGACGTGCGCGAGCTGCTCGCGGGCATGCCGTCGCAGGCCGAGCAGGGAAGGGAAGGACGATGAGCGGAGCACGAGACGACAAGCAGTCCGCGCTCATCCCCGTGCCGCGCGTCGCCGGGCGCCCGATCCCGATCGCCGGCAACGACATCGACACCGACCGGATCATCCCGGCGCGCTTCATGACCGCCATCACGTTCGACGGCCTCGGCGAGCTCGCCTTTCGCGACGCGCGCTTCGCGGCGGACGGCAGGGAGCTCGAGCACCCGATGAACGACCCGCGCTACCGCGCGAAGGGTCCGCGCGTCGCGGTGGTGAACAAGAACTTCGGCTGCGGCTCGTCGCGCGAGCACGCGCCGCAGGCGCTCTACCGCTGGGGCGTGAAGGCGCTCGTCGGCGAGTCCTTCGCCGACATCTTCTTCGGCAACTGCGTCGCGATGGGCATCCCGTGCGTCACCGCGAGCGACGCCGACGTCGCCCGCCTGATGCGGGCCGTCGAGGAGGACCCGGCGCACGACCTCGTGGTCGACGTCGAGGCGAAGACTGCGATCTACCGGGGCGTCGTCTACCCGGTGAGCCTGCCCGAGGGGGCGCGCACGCAGCTCCTCCGAGGCACCTGGGACGCGACCCGCATCCTGGTCGACGCCCTGCCGCAGGTGAAGGAGACGGCGGCGCGGCTGCCGTACGTGCGCGGCTTCGCGGCGTGAGCGCCGCGCGCCCGCCGGCGTCAAGCAGCACGCAAGAGCCGTACGTCTTCGCGGGAAGCCCGCTCGAACGGGTCGACTTCCGCCGCCGCGATGCAAAGTGGATCGCGGCGCGGCTCGCCGATCGCGAGTCGCGCCTGCTGCCCGTGTGGCGCCTCGCGGTCCCGGTCCGCGACGACGCCGCACCGGCGCTCGTCTGGATCGCCTGCGACGCGCGGCCGGACGGGGGGCCGGAGCCGATCCTGCTCGGCGTTCGCGGCGGACGCGCGTACTTTGCGCTCGACGTCTCGGTGCTCGGCGATCCCGTGGCCGAGCTCGGGCTCGCCGGAGCGTCCTATCCCGACCTGCGCGGGGTCGCGTCACGGCTCCCGTCCGGCGACGCGGCGATCGCCGCGCAGGCGCGCCACCTCGTCGACTGGCACGCGCGCCACCGCTTCTGCTCGGTCTGCGGCGAGCCGAGCCGCGCCGCGGACGCGGGCCACGTGCGGCGATGCAGCTCGAGCGAGTGCGCCGCCGAGCACTTCCCCCGCACCGACCCGGTGGTGATCATGCTCGTCACACGCGGCGACCGCTGCCTCCTCGGACGTCAGCCCAAGTGGCCGCATCCGTTCTTCAGCGCGCTCGCGGGCTTCGTCGAGCCGGGCGAGACGCTGGAGGAGGCGGTCCGGCGCGAGGTGTTCGAGGAAGCCGGCATCCGCGTCGGGGAGGTCCGCTACCACTCGTCGCAGCCGTGGCCGTTCCCCGCGTCGCTCATGCTCGGCTGCGTCGCCGAGGCGCTCACCGAGGACGTCGTCGTCGACCGGCACGAGCTCGAGGACGCGCGGTGGTTCACGCGCGAGGAGGTGCGCGCGGCGCTCGCGGGCGGAACGCCGCAGCTCGCGCTGCCGCCGCCGCTCGCGATCGCGCATCAGCTCGCGCGCGCGTGGGCGGTGGAGTGAGACCCATGGCTGCCGTTCAGCGAGGAGCTGCTCGGCGCGCGCGAGGTTCCTTTTCGTAACCCCCGATGTCGTCCGTGGCCCCGCGTCTCTGAACACCTGTAGAGCGTCGCGGAAGGCGGCGACGGCCTCCCGGAGGCGGACCCGCCTGGCCGTCAGCCCAGCGGGTCGACGAGACGCAAGCCGGGTACCCGAGTGAATCCCGGATCGTGCGTCCACACTCCGAGGCGCCGTGCTCGAACGCGGTGAGCGCGATCTGCAGGTCGAAGGCGCGCGCGCCGACGACGTCGAGGTCGGTAGCGAGCTGCAGCAGGCGGGCGTCGAAGCCGGTGCGCGGGGCCCAGATCTGCATCCCGCCGTCGGCCTGCAGAGCACCGAGGAAGGCGGATACCTCCCGCGCCGTCGACGGGCGGGGGGCCGCGCGATGCGTGACGACGCTCCAGAGCTCGGCGAGGCTCGCGAGCGCGATGCCCCACACGCGTGGATCGGGGCTGGCGTGTTCGAGCGCGCGCCGGGCGCGCCGGTGCTCGGGCAGGCTGCTCCTGTGCGCGTACACGAGCAGGTTCGTGTCGACCGCGATCACGGGTTGCGCAGGAGCCACTCGTGCATGCGCTCGCGATTCGCCACGTCGAGGTCCGGCGCGAGCGCGCCCTTCACCGTCACCCAGCTGATCCGAGGGCGGCCCGGGCGCCGCCCCGCGGCAGATCGCCGTCCGCCTCCCGATGCGAGCTGCGCCCGGAGCCCTTCCGTCACGAGGGCACGCAGTGGACGGCGAAGCTCGGCTGCGCGCTTCTTGGCCTCCACCAGCAGGTCCTCGGGAATATCGAACGTCGTCTTCATACGGATAACCGTATTGCAGTAAATATTGCTCGTCAAACCGCGTGGTGGGACACGGCGCTCCGAGGAGTGACGCTCGGGCACGCGCGAGCCGGCGGCGGGCCCTTCCATTCGCTGTGTCGGGTCGTGTAGAGGTGCGCGACCTGAACCCAGCCGGGATGTGCCCGGCCAGCCGAGGGCCACCCGTGACGCCACGACACCTCCTCTCCGCCTCGCTGTCCCTCGTCTGCCTGCTCGGCGTCGCCGCGACGCAAGCCTCGGCGCAGACGCTGACGCGCGGGCCGCTGATCCAGAACCCCGCCGCGCTGACCACGACGATGACGATCGTCTGGTGGACCGACGTCGCCGGCAACGGCACCGTCGAGTATGGCACGACGCCGGCGCTCGGCCAGTCGGTCACCGTGCCGCAGGCGGGAAGCTGCGAGATCGGCGCCGCCGGCACGTGCCACGTCGTGCCGCTCACCGGGCTCGCGCCGGGCACGCGCTACTACTACCGGCTGCTGACCAACGGCGTGCAGGTCAAGGCGACGACCTACTTCAGGACCTTCCCTGCGCCGGGCGACCCGAGCGAGCTCTTCTTCACCGTGGTCGGCGACTTCGGCTCGGGGCAGAGCCAGGCGTCGAACGTCGCCGCCAACCAGGACGCCGTCGACCCGCCGCTCGTGATGACCGTCGGCGACAACGCGTACGAGAACGGCACGCTGTCCGACTGGGACAACAAGGTCTTCATCCCGCAGTACGACTCGCTGCTCTCGCGCGCGGTGTTCATGCCGTCCCTCGGCAACCACGACCTGAACGACGTCGGCGCGAGCAACTGGGCGCAGTCGGCGGAGATCCGCCTGCACCACCTGCCGCGCAACGCGCCCGCGGGGCAGGAGGAGCGCTACTTCTCCTTCGACTACGGCGACGCGCACTTCGTCGTCCTCGACTCGAACCCGCCCGCGCTCAATTCGACGCAGACGGCGTGGCTCGAGGCCGACCTCGCCGCGACCGACCGCAAGTGGATCTTCGTCTTCCACCACATCGCGTCGCACTCGTGCGCGAACGGCATCGCGTCGTTCGGCAGCAACATGACCGTGCGCAACCTGTGGGGCCACCTGTTCGAGGAGTACGGCGTCGACGTGGTGTTCGAGGGCCACGACCACATCTACGAGCGCTCGCAGGCGGTCGACGAGTACGTGGTCGGCGGCGGCGCCGGGTCGGACGGTCTCACGACCGTCTACGTGATGTCGGGCGGCGGCGGAAAGACGCTCGACGCCGCGGCGAGCTCGGACTCGGGCGGCGCGTACCGCGATCCGCTGTTCGGCAGCAAGAGCTACTGCCCGTGGCTCGCGAACGACTGCCCGAACGGCGTCGGCGGCCAGTGGTGCAGCTTCGCGCGCTACCAGCACACCGAGGTCCGTATCGAGAACAACGACACGCTGACCGTGACGGCGGTCGACCAGAACGACCAGGTGTTCGACGTCTTCACGCTCGTCAAGGACGCGCAGTGCGGCGACGGCGTGCCGCAGACCGGCGAGGAGTGCGACCAGGACGCCGCCAACGGCACGACCGGCTCGTGCTGCACCGCCGACTGCGAGGTGAAGCCCTCGGGCACCGTGTGCCGGGCGAGCGCCGGCGTGTGCGACCTCGCCGAGAGCTGCAACGGCTCGAGCGCGCAGTGCCCGGCGGACTCGAAGTCGACCGCCGTGTGCCGCAACCCGGCCGGCGTGTGCGACGTCGCCGAGAGCTGCAACGGCACGAGCAACGCCTGCCCGGCCGACGCGAAGGCGCCCGCGGGCACGCAGTGCCGCGCGGCGTCGGGCACCTGCGACGTGGCCGAGGCGTGCGACGGCTCGAGCGTCGCCTGCCCGACCGACGTCTTCGTCGCGAGCGGCACCGAGTGCCGCGCGGCGGCCGGGGATTGCGACCTCGCCGAGGCCTGCACCGGCGTCTCGCCGGCCTGCCCGGCCGATGCCCTGGCGGGCGCGGGCGTCGAGTGCCGCGCCGCGGCCGGCGCCTGCGACGTCGCCGAGACGTGCACCGGGGCGAGCGTCGCGTGCCCCGCCGACACGCTGCGGCCGGGCGGGACGCCGTGTCGCGGCTCGACCGGCGCGTGCGACCCGGCCGAGTCGTGCACCGGCACGTCCGCGTCCTGCCCCGCCGATCAGCTGTCGCCGGCCGGCACGCAGTGCCGCGCGGCGGCGAGCACCTGCGACGTCGCCGAGAGCTGCACCGGCAGCGGCGTCGCCTGCCCCGCGGACAGCGGGCTGCCCGACGGCGACGAGGACGGCGTCTGCGACGCGAGCGACCGGTGTCCGGACGTCGAGGACCCGACCCAGGCCGACGCCGACGGCGACGGGCTCGGCGACGCGTGCGACCCCTGCAGCAACTTCCTGCCGGTCGTGATCGCGAAGCCGAGCCTGGTGGTGTCGAAGCTCGCGACCCTGCCCGGTGACGACAAGCTCAGATTCACGGGCTCGCTGACGATTCCCGGGACGCCGGCGATCGATCCGGCGAGCGACGGCTTCCGCCTCATCCTGACCGGCCTGCTCGACGCCCCGGTGCTCGACGTGACCGTCCCGGGCGGCATCTACGACCCGCTCACCCGCGCCGGCTGGACCGTCAACTCGCGCGCGACGACCTACACCTACCGCAACGCCGGCATCGCCGTGCCGCTGGTCGGAGGGATCAACCGCGTGACGCTCAAGAAGAGCCCGCGCACGCCGGGCCTGGTGACGTTCTCGATCTCGGCGAAGAACGGCAGCTACCCGGTCGGCGCGTCGAGCCTGCCGCTGTTCGCGACGCTCGTGCTCGATCCGCCGTTCGCGGCGGGGAACCAGTGCGGCGAGGTCGATTTCGCCGCGCCGGGCCGCATCTGCACGTTCGCGACCCGCACCGGCATCGCGAAGTGCAAGTAGCGGGGCGACAAAACGCGTTGACTGCCGCGGCGAACATTGCTCTGCTCCGCGCTGCCGCGTGGCGCCGTTCGCGCGCGGCACAACGAGCGACCGCGGTCGCCTTCCTCACACGAGCTTTCCAGCATGCTTCCTGAGACCTGCAGCACCCCCGCGCTTCGCCGTCCCGCGCGAGCCCCGCGCGCCGGGCTCGCCGCGCTCGTCGCGCTGAGCCTCGCCTGCGCGCCGGTCGGCGCGGCGCGCGCCGAGTCCGTCGACGAGGCGCCGCAGCCGTTCGAGCCGATCGACGGCATCCCGTCCGAGTGGATGGCGGCGCTCAACTCCTACGTCGTCGATCCCGCGACGAACGGCCCGCGCCTGATCGCGATCGACCGCGAGTCGGGCGGCGAGCTGCCGCCGCTCTTCCAGGTCGTGACGGCCGACGCCTACCTCCGCTCGGGCAACCGGCGCGCGGCGGAGCGCCTGTTCGAGCGCGTGCTCGCGTCCGATCCCGGCTACCCCTGGGAGGACTTCGGCAACCTCGGCATGGGGACGACGCGCATGATGGCCGGCGACAGCGCCGCGGCCGAGCAGTACTTCGGGCGCGTCGCCGACGCGACCGAGGGCTCGTCGCGCGCGCTCGGCAACCTCGGCCTCGGCTCCGCGCTCGCGGCCGACGGCCGCTTCGAGGAGGCGCGCGCCGCCTTCGACGCCGTGGGCTCGTCGACCAGCGTCGACGAGGAGGTGCGTCAGGCGGGACGCTTCGGCAGCGCGAGCGCGCTCTACGGCTCGGGCGACGTCGAGGGCGCCGCCGAGGCGTTCGAGGCGATCGCGGCGAGCGATCCCGACGGCCCGATCGGCCGCGACGCGCGCTACGCGGCGGCGCGCGCTCGTCTCGCGCTCGGCGAGCGCGACC
>JBFMAS010000549.1:0-6132 GCA_040755575.1 Thermodesulfobacteriota bacterium | reverse complement strand
GACGGCGCCGCCGGCGTGGGACGCGAGCGCGAGGCGACACCTGCCGCCGTGGCGGAGCCGCACGCTTGACCGCGGCGCGCACCGGGCGCGCCGTCGGCCGCGACGTGGTGTGGCTCGATGGGCGGCTCGTCGCCGCCGCGCGCGCGACGATCCCGGCATCGGACCGTGGCTTCCTCTACGGGGACGCGGTGTTCGAGACCGTGCGCGCCTACGGCGGCGAGCTGTTCCTCTGGCGGCAGCACCACCGACGCCTCACGGCGAGCCTGCGCGCCTTCGCGATCGCGCCGCCGCGGGCCGACCTGCGGGCGGCCGCGCACGCCGTCCTGCGCGCGTGCGGGCTCGCCGACGGCGCCGTGCGCATCACCGTCTCGCGCGGCAGCGGCGAGGGCCTGCTTCCCGCGCGCGATCTGCGCCCGACACTGCTGATCTCCGCGCGCGAGGTCCCGGCCGAGCTGTCCGTGCAGCGCGAGCGCGGCGTCGCCGTGGTGCTCCTGCCGTTCGGGCACGGCCGCGGCGCGGTGACCGACGGCCACAAGACGACGGCCTACCTGCCCGCCGTGCTGGCGAAGATGCGCGCCGCCGCCCGGCGCGCGTTCGAGGGAGTGTACGTCGAGCGCGACGGGATGGTGAGCGAGGGCGCGACGAGCAACCTGTTCGCGGTGCGCCGCGGGCGGCTCTTGACGCCGCCGCTCGAGGAGGGCTGCCTGCCCGGCGTGACGCGTGCGATCGTGCTGCGCCTCGCGGCGGACGCCGGCATCGCGAGCGACGCGGTCCCGCTCGCGGCGGCGAGCCTGCACGAGATGGACGAGGTGTTCCTCACCGCGAGCACCATCGAGCTCATGCCGGTCGTGCGGGTCGACGGCGCTCGCGTCGCCGACGGCGCACCCGGCGCGGTGACGCGCCTGCTGCAGGAGCGCTACCGCGCGTTCGTCGCCCGCACGCTGGCGAGGACCCGCCGCCAGGAGCCGTCCTAGAGCTCGAGTCGAGAGCCGGACGGCGCGCGGATCCTCACGTACCGACGAGGAACGGCAGCGCCGCCATGCCGGCGCCGACCAGCACGCTCATGGTCGCGAGCGTCGCCTCGGAGGCCCGCTCGTAGAAGCTCTTCTGGCCGCGCGCGCGCGCGAAGGCCTCGTCGTCCTCCTCGCCGCCGCCGGTGTAGACGTCCTCGGCCGCCTCCTCGCCGCCCTCCGCCTGCAGCAGGACGCCCTCGTCGACCGAGCCGGAGCCGCTCATCGCCGCGGCGCGCTCGCGCGCCGAGCTGGTGGGCGGCTGCGCACCCTCGCGGGCGAGCCAGCCGACGCTCGGCGCGGGCTCGCGCAAGATCTCGTCGAGCGAGTCCGTCCCGCTGCCGAGGCCCTCGCTGAAGAAGGGATCGTCGAACGGATCCTCCTCGTTGAGCAGCGACTTGTTGCTGCTGCACGCGAACACGAGCAGCACGGCGAGCAGCACGGGGCCAAAGAGCCTGAGTGACAACGGCGACCTCCGGCCGACAGTCCTAACAGCGTCCCGCGGAAAAAGGAACCGGTGCAGCGGCGGCCGTCAGCCGGCGCGCGCACGCCCGGTGGCGGCGGCAGCGGCCTCGGGCAGCACCGTGCGCAGGAA
This sequence comes from Thermodesulfobacteriota bacterium, assembly GCA_040755575.1. GTDB lineage: Bacteria > Desulfobacterota > Binatia > UBA12015 > UBA12015 > DATCMB01. Next base: position 4,527 of record JBFMAS010000549.1, on the reverse strand, counting down.
ACGCCCCGTGTGCGAGCGCGGGCTGCGCGCGACCTGCTCGGGCGTCCCCGTGGCGACGATCTCGCCGCCCGCGTCGCCGCCCTCGGGTCCGAGGTCGATGACGTAGTCGGCGGACTTGACGACGTCGAGGTTGTGCTCGATCACCAGCACCGTGTTGCCGCCGGCCACCAGACGCTGCAGCACCTCCAGCAGACGGCGGATGTCCTCGAAGTGCATGCCGGTGGTCGGCTCGTCCAGGATGTAGAGCGTCCTGCCGGTGGCGCGCCGCGACAGCTCCTTCGCGAGCTTGATGCGCTGCGCCTCGCCGCCCGACAGCGTGGTCGCCGACTGGCCGAGGTGGATGTAGTCGAGGCCGACGTCGCGCAGCGTCTCGAGCTTCGCGCGGCAGGCGGGCACGGCGGACAGGAAGTCGAGCGCCTCGGCGACCGACATGTCGAGCACGTCGGCGATCGACTTGCCCTTGTACAGCACCTCGAGCGTCTCGCGGTTGTAGCGCCGGCCGTTGCACACGTCGCACGTCACGTAGACGTCGGGCAGGAAGTGCATCTCGATCTTGATCAGCCCGTCGCCGGAGCAGGCCTCGCAGCGCCCGCCCTTGACGTTGAACGAGAAGCGCCCCGGGTCGTAGCCGCGCACGCGCGACTCCGGCAGCTGCGCGAACAGGTCGCGGATCGGCGCGAACAGCCCGGTGTAGGTCGCGGGGTTCGAGCGCGGCGTGCGGCCGATCGGCGCCTGGTCGATGTCGACCACCTTGTCGAGGAGCTGCCAGCCCTCGACCGCGTCGCAATCCCCGACCGGGACCTTGGCGCGGTTCAGCCGCCGCGCGAGCGACGCGCACAGGGTGTCGATGATCAGCGACGACTTGCCGGAGCCCGACACGCCCGTGACGCAGGTCAGCGTGCCGAGCGGCACCTCGACCGAGACGTCGCGCAGGTTGTGCAGACGCGCGCCGCGCACCGAGAGCTTCCAGCCGTTGCCCTTGCCGCGGGTCTCGGGCACGGGGATCTCGCGCTGGCCGCTCAGATAGAGCCCGGTCAGCGAGCGCGGGTCGCGCGCCACCTCCTCGGGCGTACCCTGCGAGACCACCTCGCCGCCCAGGCGGCCGGCGCCCGGACCCATGTCGATCAGGTGGTCCGCGGCGAGCATGGTGTCGCGGTCGTGCTCGACGACGAGCACCGAGTTGCCGAGGTCGCGCAGCCGCTCGAGCGTCGCGAGCAGGCGCTCGTTGTCGCGCTGGTGCAGCCCGATCGACGGCTCGTCGAGGATGTAGAGCACGCCGACCAGCGACGAGCCGATCTGCGTCGCGAGCCGGATGCGCTGCCCCTCGCCGCCGGACAGCGAGCCGGCGCTGCGGTCGAGCGTCAAGTAGGTCAGGCCGACGTTCGCGAGGAAGCCGAGACGCTCGCGGATCTCCTTCAGGATCAGGCGTCCGATCGCGAGCTGCTGAGGCGTGAGATCGAGGCCGTCGACGAACTCGATCGCCGCGGTGATCGACAGCGCCGTCACCTCGGAGATCGAGCGGCCGCCGATCTTGACGAACTGCGCCTCCTTCTTGAGCCGCGTGCCGCCGCACGTCTCGCAGGGACGCTCGCTCTGGTAGTGCGACAGCTCCTCGCGCCGCAGCTCCGACTCCGTCTCGCGGAAGCGGCGCTGCAGCAGCGCCAGCACGCCGTCGAACGGGCGCGTCACCTTGCGGCCGGCGCCGAACGAGATTTGGATCGGCGTCTCCCCGGTGCCGGTCATCAGCGCGTCGCGGAACTCCGCCGGCAGCTCGCCGTAGGGCGTGTCGAGCTTGACCTTGAACTGCCTGGCGAGGCCCTCGAGCAGCGGCTTGTAGGCCTCGGGCCGCCGGCCCCACGGGGCGATCGCGCCCGCCGCGATCGAGAGCGAGTCGTCCGGCACGACCTTGTCCGGATCGAAGACGAGCTGCACGCCGAGCCCGTCGCACGTCGGACACGCGCCGTGCGGGCTGTTGAACGAGAACATCCGCGGGGCCAGCTCGGGGTACGAGACGCCGCAGTCCGGGCACGACAGCTTCTGCGAGAACAGGTGCTCCTCGCCGCTCGCCTTGCCCTCCCCGAGCACCTCGATCTTGGCCAGGTCGCCGCCGTAGCGCAGCGCCGTCTCGAGCGAGTCGGCGAGCCGCTTGGCGATGCCCTCCTTCACGATCAGCCGGTCGACCACCACGTCGATCGTGTGCTTCACCGTCTTCCTGAGGACGATGTCCTCGCCGAGGTCGCGCAGCTCGCCGTCGACGCGCACGCGCGCGAAGCCCGCCTTGCGCAGGTCGAGCAGCTCCTTCTTGTACTCGCCCTTGCGGTCGCGGACGAGCGGCGCCAGCACCTGGATGCGCGTGCCCTCGGGCCACGACAGCACGCGGTCGACGATCTGCTGCACCGTCTGCGAGGTGATCGGCTTGCCGCACTGGTGGCAGTGCGGCGTCCCGACCCGGGCGAACAGGAGCCGCAGGTAGTCGTAGATCTCCGTGACCGTGCCGACCGTCGAGCGCGGGTTGCGCGAGGTCGTCTTCTGCTCGATCGAGATCGCGGGCGAGAGCCCGTCGATCGAGTCGACGTCGGGCTTCTGCATCTGCTCGAGGAACTGACGGGCGTAGGCCGACAGCGACTCGACGTAGCGTCGCTGGCCCTCGGCGTAGATGGTGTCGAAGGCGAGCGACGACTTGCCCGACCCCGACAGCCCGGTGATCACCACGAGCTGGTCGCGCGGGATGGTGACGTCGATGTTCTTGAGGTTGTGCTCGCGGGCGCCGCGAACGACGATGCGATCGGCCATTGCGTTCTGACCTGATTAGCGCTCGGACGAGGCAAAGCAACGACCCGCGTCCGCGGCGCCGTCACGCGCGCCGCAGTGTCCGGCTACGAGCGTCTTGTCGAACTTCGCGCGTGGCGCATCGACCGCGTCCTCGCCGGCGCGCGATTGAAGCCCGCCCGCGGGGCCGCTAGGTCGAGGACGCCGCCGGCGCGCCTGCCGGCACGCTGCGAGCAGCGATGGCGGATCCAGGTCAGCAGACGCGAGCGCCGGGCGCGCACGGGGCGAGAGCGGGCGCCGTCGCCGCGCTCCTCGCGCTCGCGGCGCTCCGCATGCTGCTCGTCGTCGCGCCGGCGCCGATGTACGGCTACGCCAACAACTACGACTTCATCCGCGTCTCGGCGTGGTTCGACCTCTGGCCGCTGCCGCCCGCCGGACGCGAGACGCTCGATCCGCAGGCGCAGCATCCGAGCGCGCCGCTGCGCTGCTACCGCATCGACCACGACGTCACGTCGTACATCCGCTACCCGACCGCCGAGCTCGCCTTCGTGTGGCTCGCGCTGCGCGCCAACGACGCGTGGCGCGCCCTCACCGGACCGCGGACCTGCGAGCTCGACCTGCGCGTGCTCGGCCTGCTGCGCGCGGCGATCCTGCTCGCGGCCGGCCTGGCGGTCACCGTCGCGTTCTTCCGCCGCTCGCCGCGAGCCGGCGTCGTGTCGGCGCTGATCCTCGCGACCGTGCTGAGCGACCCGGCCGTCGTGCTGCTCTTCAACACGCTCTACAGCGAGTTCTCGACGCTGCTGTTCGCGTACCTCGCCGTGGCCGGGATCGTGTACGTTGCGGCCTTCGCGCGCTTCGGCATCGCGAGCGGGCTCGCGCTCGGCGCGGTGCTGCTCGGGCTCGCCGCGAGCAAGACGCAGTACGCCGGCCTCGCGCTCGCGCTGTGCGCGATCCTCGCGTTCGCGACGCTCGTGCGGCGCGACCGACGCACGAGCCGGCGCGCGCGCCGGGCGACGGTCGCGCTCGCCGCGGTCGCCTCGCTCACGGGCCTGCTCCTGCAGCAACGCGCGATGTCCGACGGCGGCTACATGTGGTCGATGCGCATGGGCGCCGCGACCGACGCCTTCTTCGGCGCCTTCCTCGCGCACCACGCCGATCCCGACCGCGGCGTCGCGCTCCTCGGACTACCGGAGAGATGCCGGCCGTACGTCGGCCGCACCTGGTACGACGAGGGCATGCAGCCGCCGCCGTGCCCGGAGGTGGGCACGGTGCCCCGGCTGCGCCTCGTGCGGCTCCTGATCGACGACCCCGGCCTCGCGCTCCGGCTCGCCGCGCGCGCGCTGCCGCTGCTGCGCCCGCTGATCGTCCGCCACTACGGCCAGGTGGAGGGCGAGAGCTACGCGCAGGCGGATGCGCGCTGGCGCGCGGGGATCGTCAGCCTGTCGGTGCTCGTCGAGGCGCTGCCGACGGCCGCGTTCGCGGCGCTTCTCGCGCTCACGGTGCTCGCCGCCGCGCGCGCCGTCGTGCGCCTCACCGCGGCCGCCGAGGGCTCGCACGACGACGATCTCCTGCTGCCGCTGCTCGTCCTCGCGCTGACCGTCGTCGAGGCGTACTCGTTCAGCTCGTCGCTGGTCGGCGCGGGCTTCATCGACCTCGCGCGGCACTCGCTGCTCGGCCAGCTCGCGTTCGCGACCCTGGTGCCGGCGAGCCTGCTGCTGCTCCGGCGCGCAAGCGGCGGGCGGCAAAGCGCGCGGGGGC
>JBFMAS010000548.1:0-5051 GCA_040755575.1 Thermodesulfobacteriota bacterium | reverse complement strand
GAGCGGCGACGACCGCGCGCGTCTCGACGCGCTGTGCTTGCGCCGCGCCGCGCGCGGTACGCCGCATCCCGGCTACCGTCTGGGTCCGGACGACCTCATCGAGGTGCGCGTGCCCGACCTGCTCGAGGCGCAGGCGCCCGTGCAGGCCGGAGCGGCGGCTGCGACGCCCGGACGCAGCGCGATGGCCGGCGCGCCCGTGTTCCAGCAGGGGCTGCGCGTCGACGCCGCGGGCAACGTGACGATCGCGACGCTCGGCGCGGTGCGCGCCGCGGGGCTCACGCCGAGCGAGCTCGAGAAGGAGATCGCGCGCCGGCTGGTCGAGGGCGGCATCCTCGACGCGCCGCAGGTGAGCGTGCTGGTCGCCGAGTACCGCAGCCACGTCGCGGCGGTGGTCGGCAGCGTCGAGCGGCCGGGCGTCTACCCGGTGACGAGCGGCGAGACCTCGCTCGCCGACCTGATCTGGCTCGCCGGCGGCCCGACGCGCGAAGCGGGGCGGGTCGTGCAATTTACACCGTCGGCTCCCGCCGACGGCGCAGCGGCGCCCGCGAGCACGGCGCTCGCCGCGGCGGCCGGGACGACGCCGATCCGCATGGACCTCGAGCTGCTGCTGCACGCGCAGGGGCCCGACGCGTGCCGGCTCGACCCGCCGGCGCGGCCCGGCGACGTGATCAGCGTGTCGCCCGCCGGCACGGTGCAGGTCGCGGGCTGGGTCGACAAGCAGGGCTCGGTGCCGGTGACGCGCGGCCTCACCGTGACCGGCGCCATCGCCGCCGCCGGGGGGACGGTGTTCGCGGCCGACGCGAGCAGCGTGACGATCCGCCGCGTGCTCGGGCCGGGCGACGAGCGCACCATGACGGTCGACCTGGCCGCGATCGTCGAGGGACGCGCGGCCGACGTGCCGCTCACGGACGGCGACGTCGTCACCGTTCCCTACGACACCAGGAAGGTCGTCCCCTACGGCATGTGGAACTTCGCCAAGGAGATGATCCACGTCGGCGGCTCGATCCCGCTGTTCTGAGGGGAGAAGTAGGCGATGAAGCCCACGAGCGAGCGCGACGAGATCGTCCCGGCCGGCACGGGGGCCGTCGGACGCGCCGCGGCGCCGATGCCGCCGGCCGCGTACGACTACATCGAAGCAGAGTTCAGCGAGGTCCAACGGCGCCACGTCCGCGACTATCTGCGCATCGTCTACAAGTACCGCTGGCTCGCGGCCGCGCTGTTCGGGCTGACCTTCGGCCTGACGGTGGTGGTGACGCTGCTCACGCCGCGGCTCTACAGCTCGGCGACGCGGCTGCAGCTGCAACGCGAGGGGCCGATCCAGCTCCAGCTCGAGGACAACGTGCTGAACCTCGAGGGTGCGGACCGCAACGTCAACGGCGCGTCGAGCTTCCTCTCGACGCAGGTCGCGACGCTCAAGAGCCGCGACCTCGCGGAGCGCGTCATCCGCACGCACCACCTCGCGGACAACGAGGCCTTCTTGCACCCGGCCGAGGCGCGCCAGGGCCTGCTCACGGCCGGCGGACGGATCCTGTCCTTCCTGCGCCCGCGCGGCTTCCGCGGCGCGGGCGTCGCGGACCTTCGCGAGGACGGCGCGCCCGCCGCCAGCACCGACGTCCCGGCCGAGCTGCTCGACCGCTACATGCGCTACCTCGACGTGCGCGACGTGCGCGGCACCGACCTGGTGGAAGTGCGCTTCACGACGCCGAACCCGGAGCTGTCGGCGATGCTCGCGGGCGCGCACACCCAGGCCTACATGGAGGCCAACGCCGAAGCGCGGCTCGCGAACGACGTCACCGCGAAGGAGTTCCTCGGCAAGCAGCTCGACGAGGCGCGCCAGCGCGTCGCGGGCGCGGAGAGCGCTCTCAAGCGCTTCTCGACCGACCACCCGAACGTCGCGGTCAACCAGGAGCAGAAGCTCGTCGGCCAGCAGATGAACGAGCTGACGACGCAGATCGGCCAGGCCGAGGCAGAGCGCATCGCGCTGCAGACCGAGTACGAGACGGTGGTCAAGCGCGACGACCAGATCTCGCACTTCCTCGACAAGCCGGGCATCGAGAAGCTGTACCTGGCGCTCCTCGATCTCAAGGCGCAGCGCGTCGCGCTCGACGCGAAGCTCGGCCCGAACCACGCCTCGATGGTGCAGCTCCGCGAGCACGAGGCCGAGGTCCGTCGCCAGCTCCGCTCCGAGATCGACCAGCAGATCGCGGGCGTACGGGCGCGGCTCGACGCCGCGCGCGCGAAGGAGAAGGGCCTGCGCACCAAGCTCGCCTACCTCGAGGAGTCGGCGATCCTGCTGCGCGACCTCGGCTCGCGCTACGAGCTCCTGAAGAACGACGTCGAGAGCGCCGAGGGCCTCTACCGCTCGCTCGTCAAGCAGGCGATGGAGACCGCGGTCAACGCGCAGCTCGCGGCGTCGAACGTGCGGGTCATCGAGCGCGCCGAGGTGCCGACGCGTCCGAGCCGTCCGAACGTGCCGCTGAACCTCGGCCTCGGCCTCGTGCTCGCGCTCGGCCTCGCGATCGGCGCCACGGTCGTGTGCGACGCCTTCGACAACACCGTCAAGAGCAGCATCGACGTCGAGGGTCAGCTCCAGCTTCCGCTCCTGGGCACGGTGCCGAACTTCGCGCTCGCGCGCCGCTCGTCGGCGCGCCGCCTGCCCGGTGCGGGCGGCGAGGCCGCGCCGGCGTTGCCTGCCGCCGGCGTGCAGCCGTCGGTGCGTGCGATCGTCGTCCTGCAAGAGCCGACCTCGGTGATCTCGGAGGCGTTCCGCAGCCTGCGCACGGCGGTCCTGTTCTCGACGCCGGCCGCCCCGCCGAAGGTCATCCTCCTGACCAGCGCAAGCTGCGGCGAGGGCAAGTCGGTCACCTCGCTCAACCTCGCGGCGACCCTCGCCGAGTCGGGCTCTCGCGTGCTGCTGATCGACGCCGACCTGCGGCGGCCGACCTGCCATCGCTCGCTCGGCGCGAGCAACGCGCGCGGCCTGTCGAGCTTCCTCTCGGGTCAGGCGAAGCTCACGGACGTCATCGTCACGCTCGAGAAGCCGCGGCTCGACTTCCTGCCCGCGGGTCCGACGCCGCCGAACCCGGCCGAGCTTGTCGGCTCGGCGCGCATGCGCGACGCGCTCGCGGAGTTGCGCGAGCGCTACGAGTTCGTGATCGTCGACTCGCCGCCCGTCGTGCCGGTGACCGACGGCGTCGTGCTCGCGCGCGAGGCGGACGGCGTCGTGCTCGTCGTCAAGGGCCACGACACGCCGCTCGAGCTCGTGCGCCGCGCGCGCGACCAGCTCGGGCTCGCCAACGCGCACGTGCTCGGCGCGGTGATCAACAACGTCGACCTCGGCTGGGGCGACCTCTACTTCTACAGCCGCTACGCCGGCTACTACGGCCAGCCGGAGGCGGCATGAGGGCCGCCGACCGCCGCGTCCTGCGCGCGCTGCAGGCGCTGGTCCTCGCGCTGCCGCTGTTCCTCGGCGGTCGCCATCCGCTCGGCGTGAGCCTCGGGCTCGCGACCGTCGTCGCGCTCCTCCTCTGGACCCTGCGCGAGCGCGCCCGCAGCACCGTGAGCCCGGAGGCGCCCGGCGTCGGGACCCTCGCCGCCTTCCTCGCGCTCGCGCTCGCGACCACGCTGCCGCTGCCGCCGGCGCTCGTCGGGCTGCTGTCGCCCGACACCGCGGCGCTCTACCGCGAGATGCTGCCCGGCTGGCCCGACGGCGGCGGCTGGTCGGCCTGGCGTCCGCTCGCGTTCGACGCGCACGGCGTCTGGTACGAGCTCTGCAGGATCGGCATCGGGCTCGGCGCGTTCGTCGTGCTCGTCGCCTACCCGTGGCGCGCGGAGCTCGACGACGACGACCCGCGCCTGCGCGTCTTCGGCACGCTGGTGCTCACCCTGATCGCCGGCGGCGCCGGGCTCGCGGCGCTCGCGCTCGTGCACGACGCGACGGGCAGCGACCGCGTGCTCGGGTTCCTCGACGAGACGATTCCCGGACGGGCGTCGGGGCCGTTCGTCAATCCAAACCACTTCGCCGCCTGGCTCGAGATGGTGATCCCGCTCGGCGTCGCCTACCTGGGCGCGGTCGCGGTGCGCCTCGGCCGGCGGATCGGGCGGATGGCGGCCGCCTCGCGCACGATGGGCGTGCAGCCGCGCCGCGCCTGGGCGAGCGCCCTCGCCGCGAGCCAGCGCGGCCTGTGGCTGCCGCTGCTGCTGACCGGCGGCGTGCTGCTCATGCTGGTCGCGCACCTCGCGACGGGATCGCGCGGCGGCACGATCAGCCTGCTCGTCGGGCTCGCCGTGGTGGGCTTCGGCTTCGCGCGGCCGTCGCGCGGCCGGCCACGGTCGCAGACCGCGCGCTGGGTCGCGCGTGCGGTGGTCGCGGCGCTCGTCGTGCTGAGCCTCGTGCTGGTCGTGAGCTGGGCGCGCCTCGAGGAGGAGATCGAGGGCGGCGGCGCGGTCGAGGGCGGCGACGTGAGCCTGCTGACGCGCATCTCGGTGAGCGCCAAGGGCCGCGGCATTCTCGCCGACTTCCCGGTCTTCGGCACCGGGCTCGGCTCGTGGCTGCACGCCTTCCAGCTCTACCAGGCGCCGCCGGTCGAGGGCGGCATCTGGCAGCACGCGCACAACGACTACCTGGAGCTCGCCGCCGAGACCGGGCTCGCGGGCGCGGCGCTCGCCGCCTGGTTCGCGCTCGCGGTCGCGGCGGTGGCGCGGCGCCGGACCCCGGCGACGGCACGGGAGCACGAGCGCCGGCACGAGCGCCCGGCGGGGTTCGAGATCGCCGACTGGCGTGCCGCGCTCGCGAGCGCCACGTGGCTGCGCTTCGGCGTGCTCGGCGCCGTCGCGGCGATCCTCGTGCACAGCCTGGTCGACTTCGGCCTGCGGCTGCCGGCGAACCTGCTGCTGCTCTTCGTCGTGCTCGCGATGCTCGTGCTGAGCCGGCCGCCGGTGCCGGCGCGCGACTCGCGCGCGGTCGCCGCGTTCACGGCGCTGCTCTGCCTCGCGATCGTGCCGGTGCTCGCCGGACGGATCCTCGCGGCGACGGGCGGCACGCCGCTCGC
>JBFMAS010000547.1:0-4555 GCA_040755575.1 Thermodesulfobacteriota bacterium | reverse complement strand
TCGACCAGCACCGCGTCCTCGGGCGAGCGCACGCGGCCCACGGTCACCGCGGGCCAGCGCTCCCGCGCCCGGTCGCGTCCCGGGTTCAGGTAGAGGCGCACCTCGCCCGCCTCCTCCCAGCCGGTCGCGACGTCGAGCAGGCCGTCGCCGTTCGCGTCGGCGAGACGCACGCCGTCCGCGCCCTTGCCGCGGTCGTCGATCGCGTGGCGTGCCCACGGCAGACCGCGCTCGTCGCCCGCCGTCGCGACGGACGCCGCGCCGACCAGGCCGAGGAGCGAGACGAGCAGCAGGTACGGCGCGGCCGGCGACGCTGGGCGCCCGCGCCTTGACCGATCCGCCGCGAGCTGGCGAAGTCGCACGATGCCCCGCAAGCGTCTCCACCGATCGACGTGGGCTCGCAATCCCGCCCGCAGCAGGCACGCGCGAGCATGGCTCGCCCTGGTGCTCGCGCTCGCCGTCACCTGCTCGAGCGCGGCATGCTCACGAGAGCGGTCCGGCGCAGCCGACGAGGCGGCGTCTGCGCCCCCGGCCCCGGGCGCGGAAAGCACGGCCGGCGCGGCCGCGTGGCCGCGCTGCGAGGGCTGCAACGTCGTGCTGGTGGTGATCGATGCGCTGCGCGCGGACCACCTGGGAATCAACGGCTTCACCGAGAACACCTCGCCGGTCATCGACGGCCTCGCCCGGCGCGGCGTCAACTTCCCGCGGGCGTACAGCCACGAGTCCTACACCATGGCGTCGATCCCGTCGCTGTTCACGTCGCGGTATCCGGTCGATCACGGGGTGTTCCACGATCGCCCGGGCGTCGACAAGCTCTCCGAGGAAGAGGTGACGATCGCCGAGGTGTTCGCCGACAGCGGCTACGCGACGGCGGCCTTCGTCTTCAATCCCCACCTGGCTGCAAAGTACAACTTCGGTCAGGGGTTCGACCTCTACGATTCGAGCAAGATCGGCCTCAGCGGCAGGACGCCGTCCGAGCGGTGGGAGACCGCCAAGCGCATCGAGACCAAGAGCCTCGAGTGGCTCGCGACGGCCGACGACCCGTTCTTCCTCTACCTGCACTACCGCGACGTGCACGTGCCCTACGTGCCGCCGCCGCCGTACGACGCCATGTTTCCCGTGGCGGACGAGGACCCGCGCGCGAAGAAGCGCGGCGAGAGCTGGAGCCTCTACAAGGGCGCGATCGCGTACACGGATGCCCAGGTCGGAAAGCTCGTCGCCGCGATCACCGCCCGCAGCCCGCGCACGCTGTTCGTCATCACCGCCGACCACGGCGAAGCGTTCGGCGAGCACGGACGGCGCCGCCACGGCAACTCGCTCTACGAGGAGGAGGTCCGCGTGCCGCTGATCTTCTACGATCCCGCGCACGAGCTCCGCGTGGTGCGCGGCGAGGCGGTGGGCCTGGTCGACGTCGCGCCGACGCTGCTCGACCTGGTGGGCCTGCCGGTGCCCCCCACCATGAAGGGACGCTCGCTGCGCCTCGCGGACGGCGCACGCCCGGTGTTCGTCGGCGGCGCGCACGGGCGCGGCGCGATCGTCGACGGCGATCTCAAGCTCTACCGCCACAAGAAGCTCCGCAGCCTGCAGATCTACGACCGCAGAACCGACGCGGCGTCGCTGCCGTTCGTCGAGGAGCTCTACGACCTGGCGAGCGACCCGGCGGAGCGCGTCGACCTGAGCGAGAAGCGCGCCGAGGCGGCGGCCGAGCTGCGCTCGCGCCTGCTCGCCTTCGAGGCGACGGCAGCGGGGCGGACGCCCGATGCGGAGCCGCTCGATGCGGAGACGATCGAGCGTCTGCGCGCGCTGGGCTACATGGACGAGAACTGACGCCTCGCGACAGAGCCGATGCGACGTCGAGCGCGTAGGACCGAGCGTCCTGCGGCCCGGCGTGCGGGCGACGGCGTCAAGCCACGGCCGAGCCGGACCGTAGAGCCAAACTTACACGGCACACCGGTTCTTGCAGGAAGCGACCTCCGGCGCGTCAAGCAAGCGAGACGAAGCCCAGGCGAACCGGCCGCGCCGTCCGTGGCTCCAGGGACGTGGCGCACATTTCGCATGGCGCACAGCGCGCCGGCGCTCGGCAGGCGCGAGGCCGGTCCACGAAGGAGCAGCCAGCATGTCGGCCTCCCTCCGGAGCATTGCGGTCCTCGTCGTCCTCGCGAGCGGCGACGCCCTCGCCCTGCCCGACCTCACGCCGGAGGTCGACTCGGTGCAGATCGCGACGAACCAGTCCGTCGGCTCGGGCGACGTGGTCGAGGGCTGCGCCGGGGCGACCAGCGGACGGACGCTGCTGCGCTTCGGCGTCCGCTTCTGGAACGTGGGCGACCAGAGCCTGGTGATCGGGGCCGCGAGCTGCCCGGACTGCACAACGCACCCCAACGAGCTGTGCGGCGACCCGCGCTTCATCTGCAGCCCGGCCGACGGCCACGGCCATCCGCATTACGACCGCTTCGCGCGCTACCAGCTCTACGACGCGGACGGCACGACGCTGCTCGCCGAGGGACGGAAGGTGAGCTTCTGCGTGCGGGAGACGAGCTGCCCGAACGGGGCGCCGCTGGTCTTCACCTGCGCGAACCAGGGGATCCAGGCCGGCTGCTTCGACCACTACGTCTCGACCCTCGGCTGCCAGTACATCGACGTCACGGGCGTCCCGAACGTGACGTCGCGTGCGCTTCGCCTGCGCGTCATCCTCGATCCCGACCGCGGCCTGCCCGACGCGAACCGTGCGAACAACGTCCTCGACGAGCCGATCCCCGGCTGCGGCGACGGCGTCGTGCGCGCGGGGGAGCAGTGCGACGGCGGTCCGTGCTGCAGCGAGACGTGCCGGATCGTCGCCGCCGGCGAGGTCTGCCGTCCGGCGGCGTCGGCGTGCGACGTGGCCGAGGCGTGCGACGGCCGGAGCGCCGGCTGCCCTGCCGATCGCGGCGTCCCCGGCTGCGAGCCGGGCCACCTGCCGTGCCTGGTACGGAGCTGCAGCGGCGGCGCGTGCGTCGAGCAGCCGATGCCCGGCTTCTGCGTCATCGACGACGCGTGCGTGCCCGAGGGCGAGCCCGGACCGGCGGCCTGCACGGCGTGCGACCCCGCGCGCGCCGTCGACGACTGGTCGCCGGACTTCGGCTCGGACCCGGAAGGCGCGGTCTGCGGCCCGGGCCACCTGCCCTGCCTCGTGCAGCGCTGCACCGACGCGGGCTGCCGCGAGGAGCCGGTCGCCGACGCCTGCGTGATCGACGAGAGCTGCGTCCGGGAAGGCACGATCTCGGCGGACGGCTGCGGCGTCTGCAAGTCGCTTCGCGACGCGCGGAGCTGGAGCCCGTTCTTCGCCCCCGATGCGACCGGCCTGCGCTGCCGCTGCGCCGCGATCGTCGACGAGACCGCGGCGTGCGAGGACGGCCCGGCGCGCCGCGTGCGCCAGCGCGTCCACCGCATCACGAAGCTCGTCCGGGAGCTCGAGGAGACCGGCCGCGCACGCCGCCTGAAGGCGGCGACGCGCAGGCTCAAGATCTTCACGGCGCGCGTCGGCTGCGTGGCGGGCAGCGCGTACGAGCTGCGCCGCCAGACCCTGCGCTACCTGAGGTCACGGGCGACGGCGAGTGCTGGGCGGGAAGGGGCGGGTCCGTGAGCCCGTCCTCGGTGCTCGACGCCCGCGCGCTCTACCGACGCCTGCCGGAGGAGCTGCGCCGCCGGCTGCGGCCGCTCGAGCTGGCCGACGAGCTCGCGTCGCTGCTGCATCCGCTCGCCCGCGCTCCGCTCGCGACGGCCGTCGAGGCGGCGCGCCGGCTTTCCGTCCTGCGGCGGCTCCGCTACCCGGTCCGCCGGCTCACGGGCGCGATCGACGGCATCCCGGTGCGCTGCATCCTCGCGATGGACGACGCGTCGGCCGCCTACTGGCGACGCACGCTCTTCGCCTGCGGCGCCGACGAGGAGCGCTGCGGCGACGTCCGCGCGCTCGACGTCCCGGGCGCGGCGCGCGAGGCGCGGCAGGCGGCCGACCTCGCGCTGTGGCGTCTCCCCTGGCCGCTCGCGCGCCGCCTCGGCGAGGAGATCGTCGTGCCGAGCCACGTGCCGTTCTGGCTCGACACCGCGCGGCCGATCGCGGCCATCGTGCGCGGCCCGCCGGTCGGCCGGAGCTCCCGCAAGGACGACGTGCGCCGCGTGCGGAGGCTCGGCCTCACCGTCGAGGTCTGCGTCGGCGCGGCGGAGCACGAGCGCTTCCGCTGCGAGCTCTACGAGCCCTACGTGCGGCGGCGCTTCGGAGCCGCCGCGCTCGCGATCCCCGCGCACGTCTTCCGCCACGCGCGCCGCCAGGGCTGGCTCCTCCTCCTGCGGCGCGCGGGGCGCACCGTCGCGGGAGCGCAGCTCGAGCGCTGGGGACGCGACCTGCGTATCCTCGCCTTCGGCGTCGACCTCACGGGCGACGTGCCGGCCGGTCTCGCCCTGGCGGCGTGCTACTACCACGCGATCTCGTTTGCCGTGGAGCGAGGCTTCCGCCGGCTCTCGCTCGGCAGCGTGCGGCCGGTCCTCACCGACGGCACGCAGCGCTACAAGCGGAAGTGGGGTG
>JBFMAS010000546.1:0-2939 GCA_040755575.1 Thermodesulfobacteriota bacterium | reverse complement strand
CGGGCACGTCGTTCTCGGGCAACGCGAGCCTGGGCCGCGTCGTCGGCTTCTGCCAGGGTGTCGAGCCGCGCAGGAACGCCTTCATCTTCGTGCTCGCGTTCGTCGTCGCGGATCCCGACGACCCGCCGCCGAGCGGCGGACCGCCGGTCTTCCCGCCGCCCGCGCCGCTGCCGCCCTGCCCCGCCACCTGCGAGGCCGGCACGGCGGTCGCGAGGCCCTCGCTCGCCATCCGCCGTCTCGGCACGCCGCCCGGCGACGACGCCCTGCTGTTCACCGGCGACGTCGCGCTGCCGCATCCGTTCTCGCCCGCGCTCGACCCGCTCGCGACCGGCGTGCACGTCGTCGTCGAGGACGCGACCGGCGCACGCTCGCTCGACGTCCTCGTGCCGGGCGGCGCGTACGACCCGGCCACGCGGTCCGGCTGGAAGGCCGCGCCGAACGGCCTCGGCTGGCGCTACGTGAACCGCAGCGCGGCGCCGCCGGGCGGCATCACCAGCGTCGTCCTGAAGGACCTGTCGCGGCAGGAGGCGGGCCGCGTGCGCTTCACCGTGCGCGGAGCGCGCGGCTCGTACCCGATCGACCCGGCGGCGCTGCCGCTCGAGGGCCTCCTGATCCTCGACCCGCCGACCGCCGAGACCGGCCAGTGCGGGCGCGCCGCGTTCGCGGGACCCGCGCCGAGCTGCCGCGGCGACGGCCGGTCGGTGGTGTGCAGATGAGGTCGGTCCGGCGCGATTTGCACATGCGGCGCGGCGGCTCGCGCGCGACGGCGCTTCCTTCGCGCCCGCGCCGCCGCCATCCTGCCGGCATGCGCTCGACCCTCGTCCGCCTCGTCCTCCCGGTGCTCGCCTGCGCGAGCCTCGCGCCGCCCGCCGCGGCGTGGGCCCAGATGCAGTGCGAGGGCCGTCTCGTCGGCTACGGCGCCACCACGGCCGAGGTCCTCGAGCTCTGCGGCGAGCCGACGCGGCGCGTGCGCAGCGAGCGCGTGCTGGGCACGGGCCTCGTCGACAGCCCCGCATCCGAGCAGATCCGCATCCCGGTCGAGGAGTGGACCTACGATCAGCCGGGGCAGTTCAGCCGCAAGCTGACCTTCGAGTCGGGCAAGCTGCAGAACATCGAGACCGGCGACTACCCGGACCTCGACGGAGGATTCTGAGCGGGGCCGGAATGCGACGCGCGTCGCTCCGGGCCGCCGGTCGCGCTTCGCTCCCGATCGCGCTCGCGCTGCTGCCGGCAGTCGCCGGCGCGGTGCCGTACGTGTCCACCCCGTTCGAGGTGGTGCGCGCGATGCTCGAGGTGGCCCGCGTCGGGCCGTCGGACTACCTGATGGACCTCGGCTCCGGCGACGGGCGGATCGTCGTCGTCGCCGCCGAGAGCTACGGCGCGCGCGCCGTCGGCATCGAGCGCGACGCCGATCTCGTCCGCGAGAGCAACGAGAACGCACGGCAGGCGGGCGTCACGGACCGCGTCGAGTTCCGCGAGGCGGACCTCTTCGCGACCGACATGCGCGGCGTGTCGGTGCTGACGATGTACCTGCTGCCGAGCGTCAACCTCGCGCTGCGCCTCAGGATCCTGGACCAGCTCGCGCCCGGCGCGCGCGTCGTCTCGCACGCCTTCGACATGGGCGACTGGCTCCCCGACGAGCACCTCGTGGTCGGCGGAGCGGACGTCTACCTGTGGATCGTGCCGGCGAACGCCGCCGGCACCTGGCGCTTGACGGTCGCGGGCGAGGGCGGTGCACCGGGAGCGAGCGCCGAGATCGAGGTGCTGCAGCGGTTTCAGAAGGTGACCGTCGTCGCGCGCGGCGCGAGCGCGCCGCTCCGGATCGCCGGGGCCGAGCTGCGGGGCGACGAGCTCTCGCTCGACGTCGTCGACCGCGCCGGGGGCGGCGGGCGGCGACGCTTCACCGGGCGGGTCGCGGACGGCGAGATCGTCGGCGGCTTCGGCGACGGCCGACCGGCGCGCCTCGAGCGGCTGCGCGCCGGCAAGATCGCGACCGACCGGACGGCCCGCACGGCGAAGTAGCCGACCACGGGACGTGACGGGACGCGCCGCGCCGCCGCTCGAGCTCCGTTTTTTTACTTGCTTGTGTACTAAAACATCTTGCATGACGACCCGAGCGACGTGGCGCATCGCCTCGCCGAGGCGCTCACCGCCGTCGATAAAAGCTTCGCCGACTGCACCGCCAACCAGGGCTGCCTGGGCGAAGACTGAGACGGGACACGACGGAGGCCGCCCGGGCACCCAGCGCGGGCGGCCTCCGCGCGGCGCACGGACGCATCCCGCGTTTGACGCTGCGGCGCCCTTGCCGGCACAACGCCGGCATGCCGGCGCGCGACGGGAGCCCGTTCGTCGGCCGCGCGGCCGAGCGCGCGGCGCTCGAGCGCCATCACGCGGCCGCGTGCGACGGCGCCGGGCGCTTCGTGCTCGTCACCGGCGAGGCGGGCATCGGCAAGACGCGGCTCGTCGAGGAGGCCATCGGCCCTCCCGGCACGCCGGGCGTCGCCTGGGGCCGCTGCCGCGAGGACCGCGGCGCGCCGGCCTTCTGGCCGTGGATCGAGGTGCTGCGGCCGCTGCTCGCGACGGCGTCCCCCGAGTGCCTGCGCGCCGCGCTTGCCGGCGGCGCCGCCGAGCTCGCCCGCCTGCTGCCCGAGCTGCGGCCGCACGCCGCGGGCGACCAGGCCGCGCCCGCGCCGCCGCCCGGCTCGCCGGCCGCACGCTTCCGCCTGTTCGACGCCGTCACCAGCCTGCTCGCCGCGCTCGCGGCCGAGCCGCTCGCCGTCGTGCTCGACGACCTGCACTGGGCGGACAGCGAGACGCTGCTGCTGCTGCGCTTCCTCGCGCCCGAGGTGCGCCGGCGCCGCCTGCTCCTCGTCGCGACCTGCCGCGAGGACGAGCTCGCCGGCGTGCCGGACGCGCCCGGCATCCGCGCCGACCTGACG
>JBFMAS010000545.1:0-14473 GCA_040755575.1 Thermodesulfobacteriota bacterium | reverse complement strand
GCAGGATGAGATTGTCGCCTTCATCCGGAAGGAGACCGCGCGGGTCGACGCCCTCGTCGCCAGGGTCTGCGACGCCATCGAGCGCCTCAAGGAGCTCCGCACCGCCCTCATCTCCGCCGCGGTGACCGGCAAAATCGACGTGCGTGAGGAGGTGACCGTGTGAACCGCGTCGCCGTCGAGCCTCGCATGCTCCTTTGGGCGCGCGAGCGCGCTGACCTGAGTGTCGAGAGCCTGGCGCGGGGATTCCCCAAGCTCGCCGACTGGGAGTCGGGCGCGGCGCAGCCGACCCTCAAGCAACTGGAGGGCTTCGCGAAGGCCGTCCACGTGCCGGTCGGCTACCTCTTCCTTCAGCGGCCTCCGGACGAGCCGGTGCCCATTCCCGACTTCCGGACCTTGGCGGACAGGCGGGCGCGCCGGCCGAGCCCGGATCTTCTCGACACCGTCTACCTCTGCCAGCAGCGCCAGGACTGGTACCGCGAGTTCGCACGCCAGGTCGGCGAGGAGCCTCTGGCGTTCGTCGGCTCCTCGCGGGTAGGCGACGACGTCGTTCGCACCGCGGCCGCGATGCGCGCGGCGCTCGGCTTCGACATCGACGCCCGCCGCAAGACGCCGACCTGGACCGACGCGCTGCGCCGCTTCATCGAGCAGGCCGACGCGCTCGGCGTCCTGGTGATGGTGAGCGGTGTTGTCGGTAGCAACAATCGCCGCAAGCTCGATCCGGAGGAGTTCCGCGGCTTTGCGCTCGCCGATCCTCTCGCGCCGCTGGTCTTCATCAACGGCGCGGATACGAAGGCAGCGCAGATGTTCACGCTCGCCCACGAGCTGGCGCACATCTGGCTCGGCGAAACGGCCCTGTCGGATGCGCGCGCTGCCGAGGTTCCGGCGCAGGCCGTGGAGCGATGGTGCAACCAGGTCGCGGCCGAGCTGCTCGTGCCGATGGATGCCTTGCGCGCGGCGCACGACCACCACGCCGAGCTTCGTAGCGAGCTCGACCGGCTCGCGCGCCTGTTCAAGGTGAGCACGCTGGTCGTCCTGCGGCGCATACACGACGCAGGGACCCTGCGAGGCGTCGCGTTCTGGGAGGCATACGAAGACGAGCTGCGGCGGCTGCGCGCCGTGGCGGGCGGTGGCGGAGGAGACTTCTACCTCACGCTGGGTGCACGGGCGGGCAAGCGTTTCGCGCGCGCCCTGGTGATCAGCACGCTGGAGGGACGCTCGTCGTTCACGGAGGCCTTCCGATTGCTCGGCTTCCGGAGGATGGCCACGTTCCGCGAGCTGGGCCACAGCCTCGGGGTCGGCTTCTGATGGCGTACCTGCTCGATGCCGACGTTTTCATCCGGGCCAAGAACCTGCACTACGGGTTCGACTTCTGCCCGGCGTTCTGGGAGTGGCTCGTCGAGCGCAACGGGGCCGGTGCGGTCTTCAGCGTCGAGAAGGTCGGGGACGAGGTGAAGGCGATCGCGGACGAGCTCTCGGACTGGGCGGCGGCTCGAGGCGACGGCTTCTTCCTCCGCCCGGGCGCCAGCGTGACCCCGTCGCTCGCCGCGGTCAGCGCTTGG
Source organism: Thermodesulfobacteriota bacterium (assembly GCA_040755575.1). Taxonomy (GTDB): domain Bacteria; phylum Desulfobacterota; class Binatia; order UBA12015; family UBA12015; genus DATCMB01. The sequence continues at coordinate 12,914 of JBFMAS010000545.1, read as the reverse complement.
GCTTCGGGGCAACGCTACGAGGCATCGGCTGTGAGCACGTTCCTCCAGGTGGCCGACTATTACCTCGTGTCGCAAGCACACGCCGGGCGCCATACCGTTGTGACTCATGAGGTGCCCGCCGCGTCGAGGCACAAGATCAAGATTCCCGACGCCTGCCTCGGCCTCGGCATCAAGTGCATGACACCCTACGAGATGCTCCGCGTCGAGCGCGCACGATTCGTTCTGGGGAGGGGAGGCACACCATGAGCCCCGAGATCTCCGAGCGCAGCTTCGAGGAGGCGATCGAGTGCGCGCTGCTCCAGCACGGCCCGGACGCCTGCGCGGGCGACTCGACTGCCGTGCGCGAGGTGCCGCCGCCGTACGGCGACACGCCGCCGGGCGGCTACCGCAAGCGCAAGCCGGAGGACTTCGACCGCGCGCTCTGCCTGCTGCCGCGCGACGTGGTGGACTTCGTGCTCGCCACGCAACCCAAGGAATGGAAGAAGCTCGAGCAGCACCACGGCGCGGCCGTGCGCGAGCAGTTCCTGAAGCGCCTGGCCTCCGAGATCGAGCGGCGCGGCGCGCTCGATGTGCTCCGCAACGGCCTCAAGGACTCGGGCTGCAAGTTCCGGCTCGCCTACTTCCGGCCCGCGAGCGGGCTCAACGAGGAGACGCGGCGGCTGCACGCGGCGAACCTCTTCGCCGTGGTGCGCCAGGTGCGCTACAGCGCGAAGAACGAGAACTGCCTCGACCTGGTGCTCTTCCTGAACGGCATCCCGATCTTCACCGCCGAGCTCAAGAACCCGCTCAACGGCCAGGACGTCGAGGACGCGATCCGGCAGTACAAGACCGACCGCGACCCGCGCGAGCCCCTTCTCGCATACGGTCGCTGCCTCGCGCACTTCGCGGTGGACCCCGATCTGGTCTACGTCACGACCCAGCTCGCAGGCGCCAGGACGCGCTTCCTTCCCTTCAACCAGGGCAAGTACGGCGGCGCCGGCAACCCGCCCGTGCCGCCTACCCGGAGCGGCTACGCGACCGCCTACCTGTGGGACGAGACCTGGGCGCGCGACAGCGTGCTCGACCTCGTGCGCCAGTTCATCCACGAGGTCGAGGAAGAGGACGAGAAGGGCAAGAAGACCGGCCGGCGCTTCCTGATCTTCCCGCGCTACCAGCAGCTCGACTGCGTGCGCCGGCTCGTGGCCGACGCACGCGCGCGTGGTGCGGGGCAGCGGTACCTCATCCAGCACTCGGCCGGCAGCGGCAAGAGCTTCACCATCGCCTGGCTCGCCCACCAGCTCTCGACGCTGCACGACGCGAGCGACCGGCGCGTCTTCGATTCGATCGTCGTGATCACCGACCGGCGCGTGCTCGACCGCCAGCTCCAGACCACGATGCGCCAGTTCGAGCAGACGCTCGGCGTGGTCGAGAACATCGACACCACCTCGCGCCAGCTCAAGGACGCGCTCGAGTCGGGCAAGACGATCATCGTCACGACGCTGCAGAAGTTCCCGGTCATCGCCAAGGAGATCGGCGAGCTGCCGGGTAAGCGCTTCGCGCTGATCGTGGACGAGGCGCACTCGTCGCAGTCGGGCGAGAGCACGAAGAGCCTGAAGGCCGTGCTGAGCTCGGGGTCGCTCGAAGCGGCGGAAGCCGAGGAGGCGGGCGCGGCGACGCCCGAGGAAGAGCTGGAGAGCACGATCCTCGCCGAGATGGAGAAGCGCGGGCGGCTGCCCAACCTCTCGACGTTCGCCTTCACCGCCACCCCGAAGCCGAAGACGCTCGAGCTCTTCGGAACGAAGCGCGCCGACGGGAAGTTTGCGCCCTTCCACCTCTACAGCATGCGGCAGGCGATCGAGGAGGGGTTCATCCTCGACGTGCTGGCGAACTACGCGACCTACAAGGCCTACTGGCGGCTGCTCAAGAAGGTCGAGGACGACCCGCGCTACGACAAGAGGAAGGCCGAGTACCTTCTCAAGTCGTTCGTCGAGCTGCACCCGCACGCGATCGCCGAGAAGGTCAAGATCTGCGTCGAGCACTTCGCCGCCAAGGTGCAGGGCGAGATCGGCGGCAAGGCGAAGGCGATGATCGTCACCCGCTCGCGCCTGCACGCCGTGCGGTACAAGCGGGCGGTCGACGAGTACCTTGCCGAACGCGGCTACCCGTTCAAGGCGCTGGTGGCGTTCTCGGGGAAGGTCCAGGACGGCGGGAAGGACTACACCGAGGCGAGCATGAACGGCTTCCCGGAGGCCCAGACCGCCAAGACCTTCGAGCAGCCGGAGTACCGCTTTCTGATCGTCGCCAACAAGTTCCAGACGGGCTTCGACCAGCCGCTCCTTCACACAATGTACGTCGACAAGAAGCTCGGTGGCGTGAACGCGGTGCAGACCCTCTCGCGCTTGAACCGCACCCACCCGGAGAAGAAGGGCACGTTGGTGCTCGACTTCGCGAACGAGTCGGACGAGATCAAGGTCGCGTTCGAGCCCTACTACGAGACGACGCTGCTCTCGGAGGCGACCGACCCGAACCTGCTCTACGAACTCCAGACGCGCCTCGCCGCCTTCCCGGTGTACGGCGAGGCCGACGTGGGAGCCTTCGCCAAGGTCTACTTCGATCCCAAGGCGACGCAGGACCGGCTGTACGCGGCGCTCGCGCCGACGGTCGAACGCTTCGGGGATCTCTCCGAGGAAGAGCAGCACGACTTCCGCAGTCAGCTCACCGACTACGTGCGGCTCTATGCCTTTCTCGCCCAGGTGCTCACCTTCGCGGACGCCGATCTCGAGAAGCTCTACGTCTTCGCGCGGCACCTGCGGCGCCTCCTTCCCGCCGACCGGGCCGAGCTGCCGCGCGAGGTGCAGCAGAACATCGACATGGAGTCCTACCGCATCCAGCAGACCGGCAGCGGCAAGATCGCGCTGGAGCGCCGGCCCGGCGTGCTCGAGCCCGTGAGCACCAAGCAGGGCCACGGCGTCACGCCGGAGGAGCTGGAGACGCTCTCGCGCATCATCGCCGAGCTGAACGAGCGCTTCGGGCTCAACCTGGGCCCCGAGCACCGCGTGACGCTCGGCCAGATGATGGAGAAGCTCGACGACGACGCGGCGCTAGATGCCGCGGCCCGCGTCAACACGCGCGAGAACGTGCGGCTCACCTTCGATCGCAAGGTCGAGCACGTGATCCAGGAGATCGTCGACTCGAACTTCGACCTCTACAAGCGCATCACGGACGACCGTGCGTTCGGGGAGGCGGTCAAAAACCTCCTCTTCGACCAGTACCTGCGCGCCCACCGCAACGCGGAGGAGCTGATCAAGGCCGGCGAGTCCAAGACGCTGGAGTTCAAGTCCACCCTGCGCTGGAGCCTCAAGGAGGACCGGCGGGATGACAAAGGGGTGACCCACGCGGTTCTCAAAACGATCGCGGCGTTCCTGAACACCGAGGGCGGCGACCTGCTGATCGGGGTGGCGGACGACGGCTCCATCGTCGGCATCGAGCGCGACCAGCTCGAGAGCGACGACAAGTTCATGCGCCACCTGGCGCAGGTGGTGCGCAATGGCCTCGGAGATCGGGCGGGGACCTGCATGGACCCGAAGACTCAGATCGTGCAAGGCAAGACGGTGTGCGTGGTGAGCTGCCAGCGGAGCCCGGAGCCGGTATTTCTGCAATGGAAAGGTCTGGAAGCGACCTCGGACGGTGACTTCTTCGTGCGGAGCGGCCCCGGAACCGTGAAGCTCGCCCCCGAAAGCGTGCGAGAGTACATTCGCACACGGTTCCCGCGGTTCACGCGAGAAGGCCAGACGACGATGCCCCAGAGCTCGTTCCGGAAAGCAAGCGGGACGACGGCAGGCACGCCGAACGGCGGCGTCGGTGGCCGCACGTCGTAGGACGCGCGCTGCGAGCCGCGGCGAGCCATGGCATGGCGACCAAGGGGCTGCGGCGGCGCGTGCGACGACACCGCCTTCTTCGGCGGCGAGGTCGAGCCCTGCATCGCCGGTGAGGTGGCCGAGGTGGGCGCCTACTTCGGCGTCGACGTCCGCTGCGCTCGGGGATGGTCGCCATGCACCTGTCGAGCTCGCCTTCTACGACGCGCTGGAGACCAGCGACAGCGCGATCAAGGTGCTCGGCGACGAGACGCTGCGCGGGATCGCGCGGGAGCTGGTCGAGACCGTGCGCAACAACGTGACCATCGACTGGGCGCTGCGCGAGAACGTGCGCCCAGCTCCGCGTGCTGGTCAAGCGCATCCGGCGCAAGCACGGCTACCCGCCGGACAAGCAGGAGAAGGCGACGCAGACCGTGCTGGAGCAGGCCGCGCTTTGTCCGCAAGATGGGCTACCGCATGAGAGGGAGGCTCACGAGGGCATGGAGCTGACGGCGCTTCGCGCCGCCACCGATGCTGAGCGTTGGATGCCCACCAGCTCCGTCCTCGGACGGAGCATCCGCTACCACGGCGAGCACTGGCCCGTAGCATCCTTGCATTTCTGGAGCGAAACTCCATAATTGCACGCATGATCCCGCGCCGCCTCCTCGCGGACCTCGGTACCGCTCTGTCCGAAGCCCCGGCGGTGGCGCTACTCGGCCCGCGGCAGGCCGGCAAGACCACGCTCGCCCTGGAGGTGGCCAGAACGCGGCCGTCCTTCTACCTCGACCTGGAATCCGAGAGCGACCGCGCGAAGCTCGCCGAGCCGGAGCTCTATCTCGCGCAGCACGACGACGAGCTGGTCATCCTCGACGAGGTCCAGCGCACCCCGCACCTCTTCCGCAGCCTCCGCGGGCTCATCGACAAGCGCCGGCGCAGCAGGCGCGGGAAGGGCCGTTTCCTCGTCCTCGGCTCCGCGTCGATCGATCTCCTCAAGCAGTCCAGCGAGTCGCTCGCGGGACGCATCCGTTATCTGGAGCTCGGCCCGCTCGACGCGGGCGAGGTCGGACGCAAGCGCCTCGGAACGCTCTGGCTGCGCGGCGGTTTCCCCGAGAGCCTGCTCGCCGCCTCCGACGCGGCGAGCCTCCGCTGGCGCACGGACTTCATCCGCACCTATCTGGAGCGCGACGTCCCGCAGCTCGGGCCGCGCATCCCCGCGGAGACGCTGCGCCGGCTCTGGACGATGCTCGCGCACCAGCAGGGTGGTCTCCTGAATGCCGCAGCGCTCGCGCGAGCGCTGGCCGTCGACGGCAAGACGATTGCGTCCTACCTCGACCTGCTCGTCGACCTGCTGCTCGTGCGGCGTCTGACCCCATGGCACGCCAACGTTCGCAAGCGGCTGGTCAAGTCGCCCAAGGTCTACGTGCGCGACAGCGGACTGGTCCACGCGCTGCTCGGCATCGTCGACCGCGAGGCGCTGCTCTCGCACCCGGTGTCGGGCGGGAGCTGGGAAGGCCTCGCGATCGAGTCGCTCATCGCCGCAGCGCCTCGCGACACCGACGCACACTTCTTTCGCACGGCGGTCGGAGCGGAGATCGACCTGCTGCTGAAGCTCCCCGGCCAGCGCAAGCCGTGGGCGATCGAGATCAAGCGCGGCGTCGCGCCGAAGATCGAGCGCGGCTTCCAGCTCGCCTGCGAAACGGTGCGGCCGGGTCGGCGCCTCGTGGTGCATGGCGGCTCGGAACGCTTCCCGCTCGCCGAGGGCGTGGAGGGGGTACCGCTGGTCGACCTGTGCGAGGAGATCTCGGCGGCATGAGCCAGCTCACCTCCCTCCCGGCCTGGCTCCTCGACTCCGACCCTTCCCTCCGCTGGCAGGTGCTGCAAGACGTGACCGGCGCACCCGCCGACCAGGTCGCCGCCGAGCGCGCCCGCGTCGCAACGGAGGGCGCCGGCGCGTAGCTCCTCGCCCTCCAGGCCGCCGACGGCCGCTGGGCCGGCGCAGCGTGGAGCCGCGGCTGGACCTCGACGATGCACGCCCTGCTGCTGCTGCGCGACCTCGGCCTCGACCCCGCGAGCGACGCCGCCCGCCGCGCGGTGGCCCTCGTCCTTGACCGCGTGACGTGGAAGGGCTGCGGCCCGCCGGAGTGCGATGACAACCCCTTCTTCGCCGGCGAGCTCGAGCCCTGCATCAACGGCCAGGTCGCCGCGGTCGGCGCCTACTTCGGCGTCGATGTCCGCGGCATCATCGACCGTCTGCTCGCCGAGCAGCTCGCCGACGGCGGCTGGAACTGCGAGGCCGCGAGCGGCTCGACGCGGTCGTCCTTCAACACCACGATCTGCGTGCTCGAGGCGCTGCTCGAGCACGAGCTGCGCACCGGCGGGAGCGCGGAGATGACCGCGGCGCGGCTTCGCGGGCAGGAGTACCTCCTCGAGCGCCGCCTGTTCCGGCGGCGGTCGACGGGCGCGGTCATCGAGTACGACCGCAAGGTTGGGCCTGGCGACGGCCACGGCCACCCTGCACATCCTGCGTTCACCCGCTTCGCCTTCCCGACTCGGTGGCACTACGACGTGCTGCGCGGGCTCGACTACCTGCGCCGCGTCGGCGTCAAACCCGACGCGCGCATGGCCGACGCGATCGACCTCGTCATCTCCAAGCGCGACGGCGAAGGCCGCTGGCCGCTCGAGATCCGCTACCCCGGCGACATGCCGGTCGAGCTCGACGACGGCGAGGGCCGACCGAGCCGGTGGAACACGCTGCGCGCCTTGCGGGTGCTGCGCTGGTACTCCAAAGCCGCGTGACGATGCCCGGGCCTGACAGGCCAAGCAGCGCCGGCGAAGCTACGCGCGCATCGTCCGCATCAGCACCCCGACGCCGAGCCCCCACGCCCCGTTCAGAATCAGCGCCCCGGTGATCACGTCCATGTTCCACCCCGCCGCGACCCCCAGCCCCTTCAGCGGGAACACCACGAACAGCGCAACCAGCGTCGGCTGAATCGCGCCCAGGATCAGCGCGCGCGCCCAGTACGCCCTCGGCGGCGAGCTCCGCAGCAGCGGCCAGATGACGATCCCCCAGAGACCACCCCAGAACGCGAGCGACACGACGGCGGGCACGCCGAAGGGCGGCGCGGGCGTCATGTCGTAGGGCGCGCGCGGCGAGCCGCCGGCGAGCCACAGCACGGCGAGCAGCCCTTGGTGGAAAATCAACGTCGAGACGAAGCCGGCGACGAACGCTTTCACGTAGTCCATGCTGTTTCTCCCGCCCGGGCTGTGTATCGTCTCGGGGCCATGAAGCCCATTCCTCCGACGCTCGCGCACCGCGTCCCGCCGGGCCAGACGCTGACCGACAAGTGGCCGGTCCTGACCTACGGCGCGACGCCGCGCTTCGATCCGGCGACGTGGACGTTCCGCTGCTTCGGCCTCGTCGAGCGCGAGACCACGTGGACGTGGCAGGAGCTGCTCGCGCTGCCGCGCGTGCGCGTCACCTCCGACATCCACTGCGTCACCACCTGGTCGCGGCTCGACAACGCGTGGGAGGGCGTGCCGCTGCGCGCCATCCTCGACATCGTCAAGCCGCTGCCCGACGCGAAGTACGTCCTGCAGCACGCGGACGGCGGCTACACCACCAACACCACGCTCGCCGACGTGCTTGACGACGACGTCGTGCTCGCGCTGAAGCACGACGGCCGTGACCTCGAGCCCGAGCACGGCGGCCCGATGCGCATGGTCATCCCGAAGCTCTACTTCTGGAAGAGCGCCAAGTGGCTGCGTGCGCTGGAATTCCTCGCCGTCAACCCGCCGGGCTTCTGGGAGCAGAACGGCTACCACATGAACGCCGACCCGTGGCGCGAGGAGCGCTACGCCGACCAGGAGACGCACGCGATGCAGCGCATGCGCGCCGAGGCGGCCCGCGCGCTGCGCAAGCGCTGACGCGAAAGCGCGAAATCATGCGTTTGAACGCGACGAGCGAGCAGACGGCGGCGATCCTCGGCTCGATGGCGGCGGTGGCGTCGATCCGCGGCCCGAGCGCCGTCACGCCGGCCGACCGCGCGTCCGTCCTCGCGGCAGCCCGCTACCTGCTCGGCGCCCCGCACCCGGCCGATCCTTTCGCCGCCGATCGCGTCTTGCCGCAGAAGCTCGCGGCTGCTCTCGCCGGCTCGGAAACGCTCGCACGCGACGCCGCACACCTGCTCACCGTCATGGCCTTCGTCGACGGCACGCTCGACCGCGCCAGGATCGACGCCGTCCTCGAGTACGCCGCCGCGCTGGGCATCGACGAGCCCTACGTCGACGACGTCGCGCGCGCCGCGCACGGCGAGCTTCGGCGCGCGCTCGCCGACATGACGCGGCGCAACCTCGAGAGCGTCACGAATCGGCCGTGGCCCGCGGACGACGCCGATCAACCCCACGCGATGGCCTGGTTCCTGCCCTACCGCGATCAACCCGATCGCGCGCTCCACGCGCGCTACCAATCGCTCGGCGATCTGCCCGAGGGCACGTTCGGCCTCGCGTACTTCCGCCATTACCGCGCGAACGGCTACGCGCTCCCCGGCGCGCCGGCCGCGCTCAACGAGGCCTTCGCGACGCCGCACGACTCGGTGCACGTGCTCGCCGGCTACGACACCTCGCCGCGCGGCGAGATCCTGACCTCGACCTTCACCGCCGCCATGCACCCGAGCCACCCGATGGCAGGGCACGTGCTGCCGGTGCTGCTCAGCTGGCACCTCGGCATCGAGATCAACGCGGTCGCGCGCTCGGCGAGCGGCGCGCTCGACCCGGTGCGCTTCTGGGAAGCATGGGCGCGCGGCGCCGCGATCGGCACCGATCTCTTCGCGCCGGGACGGGACTTTTGGCTCTACGTGGCGGAGCCGCTCGACGCGCTGCGCGAGCAACTGGCTATCCCGCCGCTCGACGCACGTGCTCCGGGTAGCGCTTGGTGAACAGCACCGCGCCCGCGAGCGCGACCGCGCGAGCTTCGCGCAGCGTGTGCAGCACGGCGATCGCGCACGCGACCAGCAGCGCCGTGCGGAAGTCGACGTTGCCGATCAGCATCCAGAAGACGATCCACGGCGCGAACGACGCGAACACGCCGCCGCCCGATCTCCCGCGCTCCGCACCGGCCGCGCGCTGCCTCGTCTCGGCCTCCGCCGCCACGGCGGCGTCTCCTATCCCACCGCACCCGCGGAAGCACGCGGCCCACCCGACCCGGGCGCCGTTGAACGAGCCTCGGCGGATGGCTAGGGGAAGCCGCGAAAGCGAGGTCGACATGGCGAGCAACGCAGAGAAGGCGATCGAGATCTTCAAGGGGCTGATCGGCAAGACCGAGGAGCCGGGCGAGTGGTTCCAGATCACGCAGGAGCGGATCAACCAGTTCGCCGACTGCACGCTCGACCACCAGTTCATCCACGTCGATCCCGAGAAGTCGGCGCAGCTCTCGCCCTACAAGGTGACGATCGCGCACGGCTTCCTGACGCTGTCGATGCTGACCCACCTGACGACCACCCTGAAGCCGACCGCGCCCGAGGCCTACAGCGGCGTCGTGATGGGCGTGAACTACGGCTTCGACAAGGTGCGCTTCGTCAACGCGGTCAAGGTGAACTCGAAGATCCGCGTGCAGCGCAAGCTGATCGACGTGCAGAAGAAGGGCGACAACAACGTGCAGCTCAACCACGAGTGCACGGTCGAGATCGAGGGCGAGACCAAGCCCGCGCTCGTCGCGCAGTGGCTGACGATGCTCACCTACGCCTGAGGGCCGCGTTTCCCACCCGCGCCCGGACGCGATAAGCGAGCCGGGTGGAAGAACGGCTCCATGCGCTGCTGACGGCGGCCTCGGACTTCCTCTGGGGCTGGCCGCTGATCGTCCTCCTGTTCGGGACGCACCTGTTCTTGACGGTGCGTCTCGGCTTCGTTCAGCGCCACATCGGGCTCGCGATCCGGCTGTCGGTCGCGCGCGATCCGGACGGCGAAGGCGACGTCAGCCACTTCGGCGCGCTGACGACCGCGCTCGCCGCGACCATCGGCACGGGCAACATCTACGGCGTCGCCGGCGCCGTCCTGCTCGGCGGGCCGGGCGCCGTGCTGTGGATGTGGCTGACCGGCGTCTTCGGGATCGCGACCAAGTACGCGGAGGCTCTGCTCGCCGTCAAGTATCGCGTCAAGAACGAGCGCGGCGAGATGGCCGGCGGCCCCATGTACGTCCTCGAGAAGGCGCTCGGCATGCGCTGGCTCGGCGTGCTGTTCGCGCTGTTCACGTCGCTCGCCGCCTTCGGCATCGGCAACATGACGCAGGCGAACGCGATCGCCGAGATGATGGCCGTACAGGTCCCCGACTTCCCCAAGTGGCTGGTGGGGCTGGCGCTCGCGACCGCGACGGCGGCGGTGATCCTCGGCGGGATCCGCTCGATCGCGCGCGTCTGCGAGGTGCTGGTGCCGTTCATGACGGTGTTCTACGTCGCAGGCTGCCTGGTCATCCTGCTGGCGGACCCGGGCGGCGTCGCCGACGCGCTCGGCGTCATCGTCACGACCGCCTTCACCGGCCAGGCGGCGCTCGGCGGCTTCGTCGGCGCCGGGATCCGCGAGGCGATGCGCTACGGCATCGCGCGCGGCCTGTTCTCGAACGAGTCCGGGCTCGGCAGCGCACCGATCGTCGCGGCCGCTGCACGCACCGACAACCCGGTCCGCCAGGCGCTCGTCTCCGCGACCGGGACGTTCTGGGACACGGTCGTCGTCTGCGCGCTCACCGGCCTCGTCGTCGTGACGTCGGGCGGCTGGACGGGCGAGGGCCTGACCAAGGCATCGCTGTGCGACGCCGCGTTCGCCCGCATCGGCATGTTCGGCACCTTCATCTTGACGGGCGGGCTCCTGACCTTCGTCTTCTCGACCATCCTCGGCTGGGCCTACTACGGCGAGAAGGCGGTCGAGTACCTGCTCGGCGTCCGCGCCGTGACGCCCTACCGCACGGCGTGGGTCGCGGCCGTGTACCTGGGCGCGGTCGCGCAGATGGACGTCGTGTGGACGTTCTCCGACGTGATGAACGGCCTGATGGCGCTGCCGAACCTGCTGGCGCTGCTCATGCTGAGCGGCGCCGTCGCGGCGGAGGGACGGAAGTACCTGCCCGCGCTGCGTGGCGGCGCGGGGCCGCCGGCGGCGTCGGAGCGCCGCGCCGCGTCCGCCGACCGCTGACGTCGACCGCGACCCGCCGCTCGTCCCCGCGTCACCCGACGCGGGTGAAGACGATGCCGGCGCGCCAGTAGGCCGAGCCACACCTCCTGGTCCTGGGCGACCGGCTTCACGAAGACGTCCCACGGGGTGTAGACGAAGGTCATGAACGCGGTGAAGACGAGCAGCGCGTTCACCCACGCGGGACGCGGGCGGGGCAGGGCGACGGCGTCGGCCATGGCCGGACGACCCTAGCCCGAAGGGGACGAGGATGGCGAGCGGCGAGACGACGGACGCGCGCGAGACGTCGGCCACGCTGGAAGTCCGCGTCATCGGCCACGCCCGCACGCCGTGGCGCCGGCGCGAGGACGCGCCGCACCAGCCGACCGCCGCACCGGACGCCGAGGGCGTGATCGAGCTCCTGCCCGAGTACGCGCCGGGCCTGCAGGACGTCGCGAGCCTCGGGCGCATCTGGCTGATCGCGCTGCTCGACCGCAGCAGCGGCTTCGCGCTCAGGGTCAAGCCGCCGCGCGGCGGGCCGAAGCGCGGCGTGTTCGCGACGCGCGCGCCGAACCGCCCGTCGCAGATCGGCCTCACCTCGGTGCGCGTCAAGGAGGTCGACGTCGCGCGCGGCCGCGTCGTCGTGCAGGGCATCGACCTGCTCGACGGCACGCCGATCCTCGACATCAAGCCCTACATGCCGTCGATCGACGCCTTCCCCGACGCCGGCCACGGCTGGCTCGAGCCATACTTGACGGCTGGTGTCGAGCCGCGGCTCAGGAAGCCGTACCGGCCGATGCGCGGCTAGCTCGCTGCTCCGACCGCCTCCCCACCCCGCAGCGCGCCGCGGATCAGCGGGTGCTCCGCGACGCCGAGCGCATCCAGGATGTCCGGCTCGAGCAGCCCCACCCGCCGCGCGCTCTTCAAGAGGTGCGGCACCTTCTCGCCCGACGCCGCCGCCGCGATCTCGCGCGCGTTGACCTCCTGCTGCTCGCGCAGCATCTGCGGTGCGAGCGCGTCGACCTCGGCCGGGTCCATGCCGGCCTCCTTCAGGCGGCGCGCGACGCGCGCGAGGAAGATCGGGCCGGGCTTGTCGAGCAGCGCGCCGAGGATCTGGCCGAGCCAGCGGTGTGCGAAGGCGACGCGGCGCTCGAGCGGGCTCGCCCGCAGCCACTGCTCGAGGAACAGCACGCCGAAGCCCATGTGGCGGCTCTCGTCGCGCGTGATCAGCGCCAGCACGTCGCGCAGCAGCGGGTGCGTCGCGTGCTGCTGGATGCCCTCGAAGATGTTCATCGCGAGGCTCTCGAGGAAGAACTGCTCGGTCGCGATCAGCTCGAGCGGGTCGTCGGACGCGAGCAGGGAGTCGAACATCATCTCGGTGCCGCCGTCGATGTCCTCGAGCGGCTCGCCCATCTTGGCGATGAAGCGCCGGTAGGCGAGGTGGTGGCGCGCCTCGTCCATCGCCTGCGCCGCGGCGTGGTTGCGGTAGTCCTCCTCGGGCAGCAGCAGGACGAGCTTCGCGCACACGTTCTGCGCGACGCTCTCCCCGACCTGCAGGATGTTGAGCATGCGGCCGATCGCCCGGCGCGTGGCGTACGCGCGCACGCCCGCCGGCAGCCCCGCGAAGGTCGGCGTCGCGCCCTACGCGGCCCAGCGGTCGTCGACCAGCGGGTCGTCGGGCTCGACCGGGATCGACCAGTCGACGTCGCGCTCGTAGTCCCAGTCCGCGGAGTGCGCCTTCGCGAACAGCGCGTTGATGCCGGGGTGGCCGGTGTTGCGCAGGTTCATCAGCTCGCGGGTGCGCATGGGCGTGGAGTATCCGGGAGCGGCCGAAGCGAAACAATCGGCGCCGCGCCGTGCGGCGTGTAGAGTGCGACCCATGCGTGCCGAGCCGGGGATGCGTGCCCGGGCCGCACGGCGCGGGCGGCT
>JBFMAS010000544.1:0-9055 GCA_040755575.1 Thermodesulfobacteriota bacterium | reverse complement strand
CGCGGCTGCAGCCCATCCGGCTCCTCGCGCGCGAGCTCGGCGTCAACCGCGAGACGGTCGCGGACGCCTACCGCGAGCTCGAGGCGCTCGGCCTCACCGAGTCGCACGTCGGGCGCGGGACCTTCGTCACCGCGACGCGTGCGACGCTGCGCGACATCGCCCGCGGCGGCGTCGACGCGGCCGCCGCGGCGCCGGCCGAGCGTCCCTTCGTACCGCTCTTCGCCCGCGCCGCGGAAGCGGTCGCCGCGCTGCCGGCGCTCGACTTCACGAGCGACCCGCACGCCGTCCGGCTCGACCGCGTCGTGCCGGACGCGGAGCTCTACCCCGTGGACGAGTTCCGCAGGGCGCTCGCCCGCGTGCTGTCGCGCCAGGGACGGCGGGTGCTCGACTACGGCGACCCGCGCGGCGACGAGGGCCTGCGCCGCGTGCTGGTCGAGCGGCTCACCGCCTACGGCATCGAGGCGCACCACGACGACATCGTGGTCACCGGCGGCTCGACCCAGGCGCTGGCCATCGTGGCGCGCCTGTTCTGCGATCCGGGCGACGCGGTCGCCGTCGAGTCGCCGACGTATCCCGGCGCGCAGGCGACGCTGCTCGCCGCCGGACTGCGTCCGGCGCCGCTGCCGATGACCGACGCCGGACTCGACCTCGATGCGCTCGACGCGTTGCTGGCACGCGGCGGCGCGCGGCTCGTCTACACCATGCCGACCTTCCACAACCCGACCGGCATCGCGACCGCGCTCGAGCACCGCCGCCGCCTGCTCGACATCGCCACCCGGCACGGCGTGCCGGTGCTCGAGGACGACTTCGAGAAGGACCTGCGCGTGCGCGGCCGCCCGGCGCCGCCGCTGAAGGCGCTCGACCGCACGGGCGGCGTGGTTTACGTCGGCACGTTCTCGAAGGCGCTCTTCCCCGGCGCCCGCGTCGGCTGGATCGTCGGCCCGCGCAGGACGGTCGACGTCGCGGTCGCCCTCAAGCGGACCCTCGACCTGACGACGAGCCCCGTGCTGCAGGCGGCGCTCGCGCAGCTCTGCACGAGCGGCGCCTACGATCGCCACCTGCGCCGCGTGGCGAAGGAGCTCGAGCGCCGCCTGCAGCGCGCGTTCGCGGCGCTCGAGGAGCGGCTGCCGCCGGGCTCGACCTTCACGCGCCCCGAGGGCGGCTTCGCGATCTGGGTCACGCTGCCCGAGCCGCTCGACACGCTGGCGCTGTTCCCGGCCGCGAAGCAGGCGGGCGTCGTCTACACGCCGGGCCAGCTCTTCCATCCCGACGGCCGGCGCTCGTCGTCGCTGCGCGTCTCGGTCGCGCAGTGCGCCTCCGACGAGATCGCGCGCGGCATCCGCATCCTCGGCGAGGTCGCGCGGGCGGCGCTGCCGGCGCGCGCACCGCGCCGCACCGGCCGGGCGGCCGCGAGCGTGCACGTCTGACGGCGGCGACCAACGAAGAAAGGAAGTCGATCGAGATGAGAAACGGCAACGAGGAGGCGTACCGCCTCAAGACCGGGCTCGCGGAGATGCTCAAGGGCGGCGTGATCCTCGACGTGACGTGCGCCGAGCAGGCGCGCATCGCCGAGGACGCGGGCGCGGCCGCGGTGATGGCGCTCGAGCGCGTGCCGGCCGACATCCGGCGCGAGGGCGGCGTCGCGCGCATGGCAGCGATCGATCGCATCGCCGAGGTGCGGGCCGCCGTGTCGATCCCGGTGATGGCGAAGTGCCGCATCGGGCACTTCGTCGAGGCGCGCGTGCTCGAGGCGCTCGGCGTCGACTTCGTCGACGAGAGCGAGGTGCTGACGCCCGCCGACGAAGAGCACCACGTCGACAAGCACGCTTTTCGCGTGCCGTTCGTCTGCGGCGCGCGCGACCTCGGCGAGGCGCTGCGGCGAATCGGCGAGGGCGCGGCGCTGATCCGCACCAAGGGCGAGGCGGGCAGCGGCGACATCGTCGAGGCGGTTCGCCACCTGCGCCGCATCGCGCGCGAGGTGCGCGAGCTCGCGGCGGCGCCGCGCGAGGAGTGGATGGCACGCGCCAAGGCGCTCGGCGCGCCGTACGAGCTGGTCGCGCGCGTCGCGACCGACGGTCGTCTGCCCGTGGCGAACTTCGCCGCGGGCGGGATCGCGACGCCGGCTGACGCCGCGCTGTGCATGGCCCTCGGCGCGGAGGCGGTGTTCGTCGGCTCCGGGATCTTCAAGTCGTCGGACCCCGAGGCGCGCGCGCGTGCGATCGTGCGCGCGACGACGCACTGGCAGGACGCGGGCGAGGTGCTCGAGGCGTCGCGGCGCCTGGGCGACGCGATGCCGGGCACCGCCGCGCGCACGCTGGCGGACGGCGAGCGCCTCGCGGAGCGCGGCTGGTGAAGGTCGGCGTGCTCGCCGTGCAGGGCGACTTCGCGGCGCACCGGCGCGCGCTCGTCGCGGGCGGCGCCGACGCCGTGCTGGTGCGCACGCCGCGCGAGCTCGCCGCCGTCGGTGCTCTCGTGCTGCCGGGCGGCGAGTCCACCGCGATGCTGCACGCGCTCGCCCGCGACGGGCTCGAGGCGCCGCTCGCGGCGTACCTGGCCTCGGGCCGCGCCGTGCTCGGCACCTGCGCCGGCGCCATCCTGCTCGCGCGCCGCGTGTCGAACCCGCCGCAACGCTCGTTCGCCGCGCTCGACGTCGACGTCGAGCGCAACGCGTACGGCACGCAGCTCGACTCGTTCGCCGCCTGGCCGGACGCGGGGTCGAGGGCGGACGTCGCGGCCGCCCCTGCGGTGTTCATCCGCGCCCCGCGCATCGTGCGCGTCGGGCCGCGCGTCGAGGTGCTGGCGACGGTGCGCGGCGATCCGGTGCTGGTGCGCGAGGGCGCGGTGTGGGCGGCGACGTTCCATCCCGAGCTCGCCGCGGCGTCGGCGGTGCACGACGCATGGCTCGCAGCATCTCGTTCGGCAGGACGCTCGCCGGCAAGCTCGGGGCCGACGAGCAGGTAGCCGCGACCATCGATCGAGCGATCGAGGACGACTACCGCACCAATCTCTGATCCGAAGCATCTCGCCCCGACTCGCGAACTGCGGTACTCAGGGGAGAGCGGCTTTTGCGATGGAGTACTCCGCGAAAGACAAGCGCATCTACCTTCGCCTGGGCGATCGCGTGACGCACATCTGGCACGAGGAGTGGGGCGAAGGCGCGGTGGTCGAGGAGCGTACCTCGATCGTACCGGGCGGGACGTGCCTCGTCCGGCTCCTGTTCGAGGACGGCCAGCAACGCACGTTCAACAACGACCTCGACAACGAGCAGTGCTGCTACTTCTTCGGCCTGCGGCGCATCCAGTCGTTCGATCCGTTCGAGGCCGCCGACGAGCATCGCGGCCGTGCACGCGCCGCCGCCGACCCGACTCCGGTCGAGGACCTGCGCGAGCGACCGCCGGGCGAGCCGGCGCGGGCGTTGCGCGGGCGCCGCCGGGGCGAGGTCGAGGGTCCGACGCCGCGCCGCCGACGGCTGACGGCGCGCTGATCGCGCACGCCCGCGCGCCGTCCCACGCTCGGCGAACGGGCGCGAATTGAAAGCCCTTTCCGCGGTTGGTACCCGGCGGGGATGGACTACCGCGGCACCCTGAACCTGCCCGCGACCAGCTTCCCGATGCGGGCGAACGCGCCGCAACGCGAGCCCGAGCTGCTCGCCCGCTGGAACGCGCTCGGCGTCTACGAGCGCATGCTCGCGCAGCGCAGCGACGCGCCGCTGTTCGTCCTGCACGACGGTCCGCCGTACGCGAACGGCAACATGCACATGGGCCACGTGCTGAACCGCGTGCTGAAGGACATCGTCGTCAAGTACAAGCATCTCGCCGGCCACCGCACGCCGTACGTCCCCGGCTGGGACTGCCACGGTCTGCCGATCGAGCTGCAGGTCGAGAAGGAGGTCGGGCGCGCGAAGAAGGCGGAGCTGCCGGTGGTGGAGGTGCGGCGCCTGTGCGACGCGTACGCACGGCGCTTCGTCGACATCCAGCGCGAGGAGGTGCGGCGCCTCGGCGTGGTCGGCGACTGGGACCATCCCTACTTGACGCTGGCTCCGGACTACGAGGCGCAGGAGATCCGCGAGCTCGGCAAGCTCGCCTCCTCGGGGTCGCTCTACCGCAGGAAGAAGCCGGTCTACTGGTGCGCGTCCTGCGAGACGGCGCTCGCCGAGGCCGAGGTCGAGTACGAGGAGAAGCGCTCGCCGAGCATCCACGTGCGCTTCCCGCTCGCGCTGCCCGGAGCCGACGCGCGCGCCGCGCAGCCGGTCTCCGTCGCGCTGCTCGCCGCGGCGGCCGACGACGCGTCGCGCGCGGTGCTGCGCCGCTACGACGCGAGCCGCATCTCGATGGTCGCCTGGACGACGACCCCGTGGACGCTGCCGGCGAACCTGGCGCTCGCGATCCATCCCGAGCTGGCGTACGTCGGCCTGCAGGTCGGCGGCGAGCTGCTGATCGTCGCCGAGGGGCTCGCCGAGCCGTTCCTCGCCGCGGTCGGCCTCGCCGAGGACGCGGGTGCCCCGCGTGCCGGCTTCGTCACGGCGGCGCTCGAGGGCGTCGAGCTCCACCACCCGTGGCTCGACCGGCGCGTGCCGGTGGTGCTCGGCGAGCACGTGACGCTCGAGAGCGGCACCGGCGTCGTGCACACCGCGCCCGGGCACGGTCAGGAGGACTACGAGATCGGGCTGCGCTACGGGCTCGACGTCTACTCGCCGGTCGACGCGCGCGGCCGCTTCACGCGCGACGTCCCCGACCTCGAGGGCAAGCGCATCTTCGACGCCGACCGGGACGTCCTCGAGCGGCTGCGTGCGGCCGGCACGCTGGTCGCCGAGGCGCCGTTCACGCACAGCTACCCGCACTGCTGGCGCTGCAAGAAGCCGCTCTTCTTCCGCGCGACCGAGCAGTGGTTCGTGTCGATGGCGGCGAACGAGCTCCGCGCCGAGACGCTCGCGGCGATCGACCGCGTGCGCTGGATCCCGCCCTGGGGGCGTGACCGCATCCACGGGATGATCGAGAGCCGCCCGGACTGGTGCATCTCGCGCCAGCGCAGCTGGGGCGTGCCGATCGTGGCGGTCTACTGCGAGCGCTGCGAGCACCCGCACCTCAGCAAGGAGCTCGCCGAGCACGTTGCGGCGATCGTCGAGCGCGAGGGGTCGAACGCGTGGTTCGCGCGTCCCGCCGCGGAGCTCGTGCCCGACGGCTTCCGCTGCGAGCGCTGCGCCGCGACGGAATTCCGCAAGGAGACCGACATCCTCGACGTCTGGTTCGACTCCGGCGTGAGCCACGCGGCGGTGCTCGAGCGGCGCGCGGGGCTGCGCGCGCCGGCCGACCTTTACCTCGAGGGCTCGGACCAGCACCGCGGCTGGTTTCACACCTCGCTGCTGACCTCGGTCGCGACGCGCGGGCGCGCTCCGTACGAGGCATGCTTGACGCACGGCTTCATCCTCGACGGCCAGGGTCGCAAGATGTCGAAGTCGGGCGGCAACGCGATCGCGCCCGACGCGGTGCTGAAGGACCTCGGCGCCGACGTGCTGCGTCTGTGGGTCGCGGCCGAGGACTACCGCGGCGACGTGCGGCTCTCGAAGGAGATCCTCGGCCACCTGGTCGAGGCCTACCGGCGTCTGCGCAACACGGCGCGCTTCCTGCTCGGCAACCTCGGCGACTTCGACCCGCGCCGCGACGCGGTCTTCTACCGCGAGCTGCCCGAGCTCGAGCGCTGGGCGCTCGACCGTCTCGCACGCGTCGAGCAGCGCGCGCGCGAGGCGTACGACGCGTACGAGTTCCACACCGTCTACCACCTGCTCAACAACTTCTGCGCGGTCGACCTGAGCGCGCTCTACCTCGACGTCGTCAAGGACCGCGCGTACTGCAGCGCGCCCGACGACCCGCAGCGGCGTGCCGCGCAGACCGTGATGTACGAGACCGTGCGCGCGCTGGCCGGCATGCTCGCTCCGATCCTGACCTTCCTCGCGGAGGACGTGTGGCGAGCGCTGCCGGGCGCCGCACAGGACGACAGCGTGCTGCTGTCGGGCTTTCCGGCGCCGCGCCCCGAGTGGCTCGACGACGCGCTCGCCGCGCGCTTCGAGCGCCTGCTCGCCGTGCGCGCCGCGGTGACCAAGGCGCTCGAGGCCGAGCGTCAAGCCGGCAGGATCGGCCACTCGCTCGAGGCGCGCGTCGAGCTCGCCCCGTCGCCCGAGCTGCGCGAGCTCCTGCGCGAGCGCGATGCCTTCCTGCCCGAGCTGTTCATCGTCTCGCAGGTCGAGCTCGTCCCGGGGCCGCTGCCGGAAAGCCCGTTGCTCGCGGGCCTCGGCATCGCGGTCGCGCCGGCCGCCGGCGAGAAGTGCGCGCGCTGCTGGAGCTACCGGCTCGACGTCGGCAGGGTCGCGGCCTACCCCGGAGCCTGCCGACGCTGCGCGGACGTGCTCGCCCGCATCGGCTACGCGGTGGCCTCGTGAGAGACGGGCGCAAGTACGTCTTCGTGGCCGCGGTCGCGGCGGCTGTCGTGCTCCTCGACCAGCTCACCAAGCTGTGGGTCGACGGCGCGTTGCGGCTCTACCAGACGATGCACGTGTTCTCGTGGCTGAACCTGACCTACGTCCGCAACACGGGCGCGGCGTTCAGCCTGTTCGCCGACCAGCCGGCCGCGTTCCGCATTCCGTTCTTCCTGCTCGTCGCGCTGCTCGCGGGCGGCGCGCTGCTGTTCTTCGTCCGCCAGACGCCGGCGTCGCACCGCTCGGTGCTGTTCGCGTGCGGCCTCGTGCTGGGCGGCGCGGTCGGCAACTTCATCGACCGCGTCCTCTACGGCGCGGTGATCGACTTCGTCGACGTGCACTGGCGCGGGATGCACTGGCCGGCCTTCAACGTCGCCGACTCGGGCATCTCGGTCGGCGTCGCGCTGCTGCTCCTGCGCAGCCTGTTCGTCCGCGACGAGTCCCCCGCCGAGCCCGAGCGGAGCGCCGCCTGACGCGCTCGCAGGCGCCGTGGAAAGCAACCGTTCAGACAGCCGTTTCGCCCGGAGGACCGAAGGGAACGTTTCCGCGGTTGCGCGCCGGGGGACGGGTCACGCACTCTGCCAACGCGTGCGGTGCGCATGGCACCGCGCAAGGACGCAAAGGCGGCCCCTCGGTCGGGACGACGCGAGGGAAAGGATCGAGATCATGAAGAGCCACATCGAGAGCCCGCTCGTGCGCGCGGCCATCGCGCTCGGCCTCTGTGCGGCCCTGTCGGCCTGCGGCGGCGGTGGCGGCGGCACGACGACGCCGCCTCCCGGCGAGCCGCCGCCGGGCAACCCGTCGTGCGAGGAGAACGCCGCGTTCACCAGCACGTTCGAGGCGATCCAGAAGGTGATCTTCGAGAAGCACGGCTGCACGCAGCAGGTCTGCCACGGCAGCTCGGCGCAGGGCGGGCTCGACCTGTCGCCGGACGTCGCCTACGAGAACATCTTCGAGAGGCCGGCGGTCGGCAGCCGCTTCAACCTGATCACGCCCGGCGACCGGACGCGCAGCTACCTCTACATGAAGCTGTCGGCCGCGACCGATCCGGGCAGCTTCGAGATCGCGGGTGCGCCGATGCCGAACGGCCTGCCGCCGATCAGCGCGGAGGAGCTCGAGGCGCTGCGCCTGTGGATCTACGCCGGCGCATCGAAGGACGGCACGGTCGGCGGCACGGAGCAGCTCCTCGACGCCTGCCTGCCCGAGCCCAAGCCGATCACCATCGAGCCGCTCGACCCGCCCGCGCCCGGCACCGGCGTCCAGTTCGTCATGCCGCCCTGGGACCTGCCCAAGCAGAGCGAGCACGAGCTGTGCTTCGCGACGTACTACGACATCACCGACCAGGTGCCGGAGCCGTTCGTCAACAACGGCATGTTCCGCTTCAAGGGCTTCGAGCTGCGCCAGGACCCGCAGAGCCACCACCTGATCCTCTACTACCCGACCGAGAACTTCAGCGCGCAGGGCATCGACCTGAGCGACCCCTCCTTCGGCGCCTGGACGTGCGCCGGCGGCGAGATGGACGGCCAGGCGTGCGACCCGACCGACCTCGCGTCCTGCGGCAGCGGCTTCTGCCGCAGCGAGCCGAAGTCGACGTTCGCCTGCATCGGCTACGGGCCGGGCAGCGGCGCGCCGATCCCGGTCGGCGGGGCGCAGCAGGCGCAGGCGTTCAACGTGTTCCGTGACGGGGTCTTCGCGCAGCTCCCGATGAAGGGCGTGCTGTACTGGAACACGCACGCGTTCAACCTGACGAACGAAGACTCCAAGATGAACGGGCGGCTCAACTACCTGTTCGCCGAGAACCAGACCTATCCCGTCAACAGCATCTTCAACGCGTCACGCATCTTCGCCGCCAACGCGGCTCCGTACACCGAGCAGACGGTGTGCAACGACCACGTGCTGCCGCAGGGCGCGCGGCTCTTCGAGCTGACGTCGCACACGCACAAGCGGGGCAAGCACTTCTGGGTCGACGCGCCCGACGGCTCGCGCATCTACGAGAGCTTCGTCTACAACGACCCGGTGCGGCAGGAGTTCGATCCGCCGCTCGCTTTCGACTCGCCGAAGCAGGCCGACCGCACGCTGCGCTACTGCTCGCTGTACAACAACGGCGTCAATCCGGACGGCTCGCCGAATCCGGAGGAGGTGACGCGCGCCTCGCGCGTCCCGGCGAGCGCTTCGCAGACGATCGGACGCTGCAACCCGATCGCCTGCGTCTCCGGCAAGATCGGCGCCGCCTGCAACGGCGCCGACGACGATGCGACGTGCGACTCGTCGCCGGGCGCCGGCGACGGCGACTGCGACGCGTGCCGCATCACCGGCGGCGAGAGCACCGAGAACGAGATGTTCATCCTGTTCGGGACGTTCTACGTCGACGCGGCGGGCGGCGCCTCGAGCGAGGACGGCGTCGCGCGCGCGCAGGCGACCGCCGCGTTCGACGCGCTCGGCCGCTCGACGTGGAGCGAGCCGGCGGTCCCGGGCCACATGGGCTGCTCGGCGAGCGGCCACATGGCGCACGCGGGCGCGGCCGGCGCCGGCCACGACGCCCACGCGGGGCACGCGGGGCACTGAAGGAAGAGGGGCGCGCGG
>JBFMAS010000543.1:0-4698 GCA_040755575.1 Thermodesulfobacteriota bacterium | reverse complement strand
GGCGAGGTCGAGGCCGCCGTCCGCGCCGCGCAGGATGGGCTGCGACTCCTGCACGGCGCTCATGAAGGCGTCCGACGCGAGCGTCCACTGCAGGACGCGCTCGAGCGCGGCGCGCTGCGGCCACGCGGCGGCCGCGCCGGCGAGCGCGAGCGCCCCGGCGACCAGCAGCGTCCGCCCGAGCGGCCACCTGCCGGCGGCGACCCGCGCGGCGACGCCGCTCAGCACGCCCGCCACGAGCAGGACCGCGACGTGCAGGTACGAGAGCGTCACCGAGCTCACGGCGGCTCCGCCGGCGCGGACGGTCGCGATGGCGACCGGCAGCAGCACCGCGGCGGGCACCAGATGCAGCAGCGTCGCGAGGCGCGCGATCCGCACGCGCCCGGCGCGCTCGCTCGCCGCGAACAGCGCGACCAGCGCGAGGTCGAGGACCGCGGCCGGCAGGAGGAAGCCGTTCCAGGTCAGGAGCCCGGCGGTCATCGCGAGCGTCGCGAGGGCCGCGTCGAGCGGATGCGTCCTGCCGCCCGCGACGCGCGCGCCTCGGCCGACGCCGAGCGCACGCAGGACGATCGCGTGGAGCGTGACCGAGAGCAGCGTCACCGCGACGTGGTGGTCGACGAAGCCGAGCCGCGAGTACCAGACGTGCGCCGGAAGCAGCGTCACGACGAGCGCCGCGAGCACTCCGGCACGTCGCGACGCGACCCGCGCCGCGAGCGCGTACGCGGGGACGCAGGTCAGCGCGCCGAGCAGCGGCGGCACGAGCGCCGCCATGGTCTCGATCGCAGCGCGGTCGTTCACGCCGAAGCCGAGGAGGCGCGCGAGGGTCGCGATCGCGAGGTCGAACAGCGGCGCGAACACGACCGGCGCGCCGTGCGGGAAGTCGATCCACGGATCGAACAGCGGCACGCGCGGGTAGCCGGCCAGGATCAGGAAGACGCGCCGCATGTGGTAGTACGGGTCGTTCTCGGCGAAGACGACGGCGTCGCCGGGGAACACCGTCGCGGCGTTGCCCGTGCGCAAGAGGAAGCCGAGCGCGCCCAGCGCGAGCAGGACGAGCGGGATCGCGGGGCCGCGGCGCGGCATCGCGCCCTTCAATCAGATTCCGCTCAGCGCGACGAGCGCGCGGGCGGCATCAAGGGCAAGCGCACCGTGAAGGTCGCGCCCTTGCCTTCGCCGGGGCTCTCCGCGACCACCGTGCCGCCGTGCAGCTCGACCAGGTGGCGCACGATCGCGAGGCCGAGTCCGAGCCCGCCGTGCACGCGCGTGTCGGACGTGTCGCCCTGGCGAAAGCGCTCGAAGACGTGCGGCAGGAGCTCTGCCGCGATCCCCTTGCCGGTGTCGGCTACACGCAGCACCGCGTGGTCCGCTTCGCGCGCGACGGCGACGCGCACGCGGCCGCCCTCGGGAGTGAACTTGACGGCGTTCGACAGCAGGTTCGAGACGATCTGCGTGAGCCGCCCGGTGTCGCCCGCGACGAGGTCGTGCGCCGCGCCGAGCACCGTCTCGATGCGGACGCCCTTCGTTTCGGCGACCGGGCCCACGGCGTCGACCACCGCCGCCACCACCTCGCGCAGGTGAACGGGCGCGTACTCGAGCGCGAGCTTGCCGCTCGTGATGCGGGCGACGTCGAGCAGGTCGTCGATCAGCACGGAGAGGCTGCGCGCGTTGCGGTCGATCGCGTTCAGCGCAGCGCGCGCCTCGGCGGAATCGACGTCGTCTTCGCGCAGGATGTCGACGAAGCCCAGGATCGGCGCGAGCGGCGTGCGCAGCTCGTGCGACACGACGGCGAGGAACTCGTCCTTTGCGCGGTTCGCCTCCTCCGCTTCGGCACGCGCCCGGCGCTCGCGCTCGAGCAGCGCGGCGCGCTCCGCCTCGGCGCGATGCCGCTCCGTGACGTCCTGCATGGCGCCGACCGCGCGGATCGCCCTGCCGTGCGCGTCGCGGACGATGAAGCCGCGGTCGACGACGTGCGCGTAGCGCCCGTCGAAGCAGCGGAAGCGGTACTCGTCGCGCCAGTTCTCGCTGGTGCCGGCGAGCGCGCCCTCGATTCCGAGCCGCACGCGGGTGCGGTCGAGCGGGTGGACCTGCTCGAGCCACCACTCGAGCCCGGGCCCGACGGTGCTCGGCGGATGCCCGAAGCGCAGGTGGACGCCGTCGCTCCACTCGATGCGCGAGCCAGGGACGTCCCAGTCCCAGATCGCATCGTTGATCGCGCGCGAGGCCAGGCGGTAGCGCATCTCGCTCGCGCGGAGCTGCCGCTCCGCCTCGCGCCACTCGGTGACGTCGTAGTACGCGACCACCGACGCGATGATGCGCCCGGGCCCGTCACGCACCGGCACCGCGCTGCCACGCAGGATGACGCGCCTGCCCCCGGCGCGCTCGTACTCGATCTCCTCGGCGTCGACGGCCTCGCCGCGCAGCGCGCGCGCCAGCGGATATTCGTCCGCGGCGTAGGGACGCCCATCGGGATGGAGCGCCCGCCCGCCGTCCGGCGCGGCGCCGACCGCCGCGAGCGGCCCGCCGACGAGCTTCGTGAGCTGCTGGTTGTGCAGCAGGACGCGCCCGCTCGGCGCCTCGGCGATCATCACCCCGAGCGGCATCTGCTCGAGCACCGCGACGAGCAGCTTGCGCTCGAGGCGCACCTCGTCGAGCAGCCGGTTGCGCTCCGTCCAGGCGCGCTGGCGCTCGCCGATCTCGTATTGCAGCAGCACGTTGGCGCGGCTCAGGTCGGCGGTGCGCTCGCGGACGCGCCGCTCGACCTCGGCCCGCGCACGCCGCGTCTCGTCCTCGAGCCGACGCTGCGCCGTCACGTCGACGTGCATGACGACCGCACCGTCCATCTCGGCGAGCGGTCGACCGACGAGCCGGTACCAGCGCGCGCCGCCGGCGCCGTCGAGCCGGTAGTCGACGTCGAGCTCGGCGCGCTCGCCGCGCAGCAGCTCGGCGAGGCGCACGCTGAGGGCGACGCCGTCCGCGTCGGCGCTCGGGCATGCGCCGTCGCAGACGTCGAGCCAGCGCGCGCCGACCTCGAAGCCCGCGCCGGCGAAGCCCGCGCTCGCGACCAGGCGGCGCCACGGGTCGTTCACCCCGAGGATCGTGCCCGCTGCGTCGAGCAGGGCGGCCGGCACCGGCACCACGTCGAGGAAGCCCGCGAGCGCGACCCGCCTCGCTACCGCGGCGTCCGCGAGCGAGCCGCGGGACGTCACGCGCGGCAGGCGAAGCGCGCCGGGAAGCGACGCGGCAGGCGCAGGTGGAATCCGAGGGCCGGCATCGTCGAGCGAAGCTATCGCCGGTCCCCGTCCGACTCAACGACGACTTTTTCCTGGACACGAGCGGCGTGCGGACCGATAAGCGGGCGGGAAGACCGATGGCCCCGATCCGCATCGCCCTGCTCGGCGCGGGCGGCATGGCGGGCATGCACGCCGCCGCCTACGCGGAGCTGCGCGACGTCGAGCTGCGGGCGGTGGTCGGCCGTCGCGGCGAGCGGGCCGCGACGCTCGCCGCGCGGTACGGCGCGCTCGCGACGACCGACGCCGACGCCGTGCTCGCGGATCCGGCGGTCGACGCGGTCGACGTCTGCACCCCGACCGCCTCGCACGCGGAGCTGGTCGAGCGCGCGCTCGAGCGCGGCAAGCAGGTGCTCTGCGAGACGCCGCTCGCGGGCGACGCGGCGACCGCGCGCCGGCTCGCCGCAGCCGGGCGCGCGAGCGGACGGCTGCTGCAGGTCGCGCTGCTGTCGCGCTTCGCGCAGCCGGGCGCCCGCGTGCGCGAGCTCGCAGGCGGCGGCACCTGGGGCGCCCCGGTGTGCTTCACGGCGCTGCGCCTGTGGCCGGGGCCGCAGCGCGGCGCACCCCGCGCGCCCGACGACCACCACGGCGACGCGCTCGAGGAGCTCGCCCTGTTCGACCTCGACTACCTCGCGTGGACGCTCGGCATGCCGGCGCGGCTCACCGCGACCGCGCCGCCGCCGCACGGACGGGGCGAGGTCGACCACGTGCTGGTCGCGCTCGAGTACGCGTCGGGCGCGACCGCGTTCGTCGAGGCGAGCCGCATCCTGCCCGACAGCTTCCCGTTCCGCATCGAGGGCCGGATGGTGCTCGAGCGCGGCATGGTCGAGTGGGTCGTGCGCTTCGAGCGCCCGGGGCCGCCGACGATGCGCATCGGGCGCCACCCGCACGGCGGCGCGGCCGAGATCTCGGAGGAGCTCGAGGAGAACCCGTACCTCGCCGAGTGCCGCCACTTCGTCGCGTGCGTGCGCGGCGACGGCGATCCGGCGCTGCTGTCGGCGGAGGCGGCGGTCGAGGGGCTGACGGTCGTCGACGCAGCGCGGCGCTCGCTCGCCGAGCGCCGGCCCGTGCAGCTCTAGCGCCTCGTCAGGAGCAGGCGACGCTCGAGGCGAGGACGAGCTGGCCGCCGTAGTAGAGCGGCAGGCCCCACAGGCGGTTGACGAAGTCGTGCGCGACGAAGCGGTCGCGTGCCACCGACAGGTCGGAGGCGAAGAACATCAGCGCGCCGGTCGGAATCGACGCGCACCCGGCGTGGCCCCACGTCCCGAGCGCGCTCGCCACCATGGCCGAGATCACGACCACGTACGCGCGCACCGGCATGCGCAGCGAGTCCGGCACGTGCGGCGCGAGCCAGCGGCCGACGGCCAGGGCGGGCGGCGCGAGGACGAGCGCGGTCGCGACGAGCCACACGGGC
>JBFMAS010000542.1:0-7222 GCA_040755575.1 Thermodesulfobacteriota bacterium | reverse complement strand
CCCGTCCTTGATGCCGACGTCGGCCCTGACGCCGGGCGCGCCCGTGCCGTCGACCACCGTGCCGTTGCGGATCAGCGTGTCGAGCATGGCCCCCACCCTGGCAACGCAGGGCGCGGGACTCAAGCGTCGTTCGGGAATCCGAACGGCGCGCCGGCGTGCGGGATCACGCGGCCGACCGGGGGGCGGCCTCGTCGGTATGCCCCGGCGCCTCGAGCTCCGAGCTGAGCCGGACGTAGCGCGTGATGCCGTTGCGCGTGATCAGCCCGGCCAGCCGGCCGCGCTCCATGACCAGCAGCCGTCCGCTGTCCGCCGCGAGCATGCGGCGCAGCGCGTCCGAGACGTGCTCGTCGGGCCCGATCGCGAGCTCCGGCGTCGCCCGGCGCATGACGTCGCCGACGCGCACGCGCGCGCGCTCCTCGGCCGGGCACTCGCGCACCTGGCGCAGCGACACGATGCCCTGCACCTGCCCGTCGTCGCCGACCGGGAAGCCGCCGAAGCCGTAGCGCAGGAAGTAGTCGTCGATCGCCTGCGCGAGCGTCAGCTCGGGCGGGATCCGCACCGGCTCCCTGACCATGACGTCGCGCACCCGCGTGTGCGCGAGCATCTGCTCCGCGACGACGCCGTGATAGCCCGCCTCGGCGGCCCCGCGCAGGAAGAGCCCGATCAGGATCAGCCAGAAGCCGCCCACCAGCGCGCCCGCGAAGATCTCGAGCGCGCCGAGCACCATGAGGCCGATCGCGATGCCGCTGCCCCACGACGCGGCGTGTGCCGTCGCTTGACGGAGGTTCCCGGAGCGGTACCAGAGCACCGCCCGCAGGAGGCGGCCCCCGTCGAGCGGGAAGCCGGGCAGCAGGTTGAAGATCGCGAGCGCGACGTTGATCGTGCCCAGGTAGCCGAACACGCCGACCCACATCGGCTCGGCGCCGAGCGCGTGCAGCAGCCGCGCCACGAGCCAGAACAGCACCGCGAGCGCGACGCTGGTCAGCGGACCGACGCCGGCGATCTTCATCTCGTTGGTCGGGGTGCGCGCCTCCTCGGTGAGGTGCGCCATCCCGCCGAAGACGAACAGCGTGATCGCGTCGACGCGGTTGCCGAGCGCGTTCGCGACGAAGGCGTGCGACAGCTCGTGGATCAGCACCGAGGCGAAGAACAGCAGCGTCGCGACGGCGCCGACCAGGAAGTAGGTCAGGGCGCCGTAGCCGGGAAAGGCGTTCGGGAAGTAGCCGCCCGCGAGGCTCGCGAGGACGAGCGCGAAGATCAGCAGCCACGAGTAGTCGATGCGGACGGCGACGCCGCCGACGGAGAACAGCGTGATGCCACGCACCGCCGCCGCGCTCGCCGACGCCGGATCGCTCCGGCCGCCCTGCGGCGAATGGTTTCTGTCGTCCATGAGGACCTCCGGCAGGACGCTGGTCCGCAACGCGCGTGCCAGGGGCGCCGTCGCGCGCGACCGGGGCCGCCCGCGTCGCCCGCCGGCTCGAGGCCACGCCAGGCGCGCGCCTGCAACGCCTTCCGCGCCCGCTGTACCGATTGCACGACCGGACACGGGCGGACGCGCTCTTCGCATGGACGCGAACTTGCTCTCGTGGCTGGGAATGGGAGTGCCGGCATCGCGCGGACGGCGTCCGGACGAAGCCCGGCAGGAGACCCGCGCGCTGATCCTCTGGACCATCGGGATGATCGTCCTGGTGATCGTCCTCGGCCTGGTCGTGATCGTCGCCCGCCAGGCGATGCTCGTGCTCTACGTCAGCTCGCTGCTCGCGATCGGCATGTCGCCCGCGATCCACTGGGTCGAGAAGCAGACGCTGATCCCGGTCGGCGGGCCGCGTCTGCCGCGCTGGGTAGCGATCCTCCTGGTCTACCTCGCCGTCCTGGGGGCGGTCGGCGGCGTCGCCCTGCTCGTGCTGCCCTCGCTGCTGAGCCAGGCGCGCTCGTTCGCCCAGGCCTTGCCGTCGCTCGTGCAGAGCGTCCAGGGCTGGCTCGTGCAGCGAGGCATCCTCGAGCAGCCCATGTCGATGAGCGAGGTCGTCCAGCAGGCGCCGGTCGGCGGCGACATGCTGACCAGCGTCGCGACGACGCTCTGGAGCGTGGTCGGCGGCGTCTTCGGCGTCCTCACCATCCTGATCTTGACGTTCTACCTGCTGCTCGAGGCGGAGAGCGTGATCGGCGCGCTGCTGCGCCTGGTGCCGCGCGGCCACCGCAAGCACGTGCGCACCGCGTCCGCCGAGATCCGCCGCAAGCTGAGCGCGTGGCTCAGCGGGCAGCTCATCCTGTCGGCCGTGATCGGCTCGACGACCGCGCTCGTCCTCGGCCTGCTCGGCGTGCCGTACTTCTTCGTCCTCGCGCTGCTCGCCGCGGTGGGCGAGCTCATCCCCTACCTCGGCCCGGTGCTCGCGGCCGTGCCGGCGGTCCTCATGGCGGCGACCGAGTCGTGGCAGCTCGCCGTCGGCGTCACGGTGTTCTTCGTGATCCAGCAGCAGCTCGAAAACTACATCCTCGCGCCGCGCGTCATGGAGCACCAGGTGGGGATCAGCCCGGTGGGCGTGATCGTCGCGCTCTTGATCGGCGGGTCGCTGCTCGGCGTCGTCGGCGCGATCCTCGCCGTGCCGAGCGCGGCGATCCTGCAGGTGGTCGTGCAGGAGCTGGTCCTGGTCGACGACGAGGATTAGCCGCCTGGCCCGCGAGGCGCCCCGCCTTGACCCGCGCCCTCCCCCCGCCCATGAGCTACGCGAGGAGGCAGCGATGAGCTACGAGGTGATCCGCTTCCCCTACGACGGCACGATCGACGCGGACGGGCACGTCCTCGAGCCCGCCTGGCTGTGGGAGGAGTACCTGGAGGAGCGCCACCGCCCGAAGGCGCTGCGCATCCGCACCGACGAGCAGGGCCTCGAGTACCTCGAGCTCGACGGGCGGCCGTCGGAGCGGACGAGGAACGGCGTCCTCGGCCTGATGGGCGCGATGGGCGACCCCGACGCGAAGCCCGGTCCCGAGCGGCGCTACATGGAGCACGTGCCCTACGGCGCCGGCGACGCGCGCGAGCGCCTCGACCTGCTCGACCGCGAGAACCTCGAGAAGAGCGTGCTCTATCCGACGATCGGGCTGCTCTGGGAGTGCGAGGTCACCGACCCCGAGACGACGATCGCGTACATGCGCGCCTACAACCGCTGGATCGCGGACTTCTGCCGCTCGAGCGGCGGGCGTCTGGTGCCGATCGCGCAGCTCTCGCTGCTCGACCCGGACGCCGCCGCCGTGGAGCTCGAGCGCGCGGTGCGCGACGGCTGCCGCGGCGCGTTCGTCGCGCCGTTCACGCACACGAGAAAGCCGCACGGCCACCCGGACCACGACGCGCTGTTCAGGAAGGCGTGCGAGCTCGACGTCCCGCTCGGCATCCATCCGACCTACGAGCCCGCGTGGGCGGTGCCGGTGCGCTTCAAGGGGCTCGGCCGCGCGCAGGAGTTCTTCTACAACGTCATGCTGCGCCAGGGCGTGCAGCAGGCGTTCCTGTCGTTCTTCGCGCTCGGCACGCTCGACCGCTTCCCGAAGCTGCGTCTCGGCGTGCTCGAGGCGGGCTCGGGCTGGGTCGGCGCGTTCCTCGACCGCATGGACGCGGTCCACGACACCATCTCCGCCGCCGGCGTGACGCTCGCGCTGAAGCCGTCCGACTACTTCCGCCGCCAGTGCTTCATCTCGGCCGACCCCGACGAGACCGCGGCGCCGCTGGTGATCGAGCACGTCGGCGCGGACAGCTTCCTGTGGGCGACGGACTACCCGCACCCGGACCATCCCGGGACGTGGGTGCGCGCGCTCGAGCGCTTCGTCGCGCCGCTCCCGCCCGAGACGCGCGCCAAGGTGCTCGGCGAGAACGTCGCCCGCCTCTACGGCCTGTAGGCGCACGCGTGTAGGCATCGCCATGGCGCGCACGACGGCGATTTTTCGTCATGCGCGCTCTCAAGGTTCCGCGCCCGCGAGACGACTCGCATGCGACGGAGCGTGTCGCTCCGTCGCGGGAGCACGGACGAGTGATGGCTGCGCGCGCCCTACAGCGGCTTCGCGGGGAGGTGATCCGCACGCGGGACCTTCCGGCGGCCCCGTCGGCGCTGGTCGCCGCGCTGTCCCTCACCGACGCGGACGAGCACGCGGACCAGCTGATCGCGCTGGTCGCGCACGACCCCGCGCTCTACGCGAAGGTGCTGCGCGTCGCGAACAGCACGCTCTTCGGCCAGCGGCGCGCCGTCGCCTCGGCCGAGCGCGCGCTGCTCGTGCTCGGCTTCTCGACGCTGCGCAACCTGGTGCTCGGCATGTCGGTGTGGGAGGACCTCGGGCGCGGCGTGCCGCGCCCGGAGCTCGAGGCCCTGTGGCGCCATTCGCTGCTCACCGCCCGCCTGAGCCACGACCTCGCGATGTGCGTCGCCGTCGACCGCGACGCGGCCTTCGCGGCCGGCATGCTGCACGACGCCGGACGCCTCGTCCTCGCGCGCCACTTCGGCGCGGAGTACTGGCAGGCGCTCGAGCGGTGCGCCGACGGCACCCCGGTCGACCGCGCCGAGCGCGACTCCTTCGACGTCGACCACGCGCGCGTCGCGGGCTGGCTGTTCGAGGCCTGGGCGCTGCCCGAGGCGTTGACGCGAGCCGCGCAGGAGCATCACCACGAGCACCCGCCGGACGTCCTCGGGCGCGTCGTCGGCACGGCCAACCGCCTGCTGCGCGCGCCGCTGCCGGGATGCGGCGACGCGGCCGGCATCGACGACGAGCTCGACCGTGCGGCGTCGCTCCTCGGCATCGACCGCGAGACGGTGCTCTGGCACCTGAGCACCGTCGCCGCGACGGAAGACGTCTGAGTGCGGCTCGACGACCCACTGCGGCGCGCGCTCGCGGAGGTCGAGGGCCAGCGCGACGACGGCCTCGCCTACCTGGGCGCGCTGCGCGCGGTGCTCGAGGCGCTCGAGCAGTCGGCCGGCGTGCGCGCGTGCGCGCTCGCCGTCGCGCGCGCGCTCGTGCGCGAGCTCGCCGTCGAGAGCTGCGCCGTCGTGCTCCGCGAGGACGGGCGCGAGTCGGTGGTCGGCTACGCGAGCCAGGGCGACCGCTTCGGCGAGCCCGGCGACGGGCTGCCGGTCGAGCGCATCCTGGCACTCGCGCGCTCGCTGCTCGCGGCGCAGCCGGCGGACGCGGCATCCGACCACGACGTCGACGCCGTGGAGCTCTACCCGCTGCGCATCCGCAACGTGCTGGAGGGCGCGCTCGTGCTGCAGGTCGGCGTGCCCGGGCAGAGCTTCGCGCGCGCCCGGGCGCTGCAGCTCGTGGCGGACGCCGTCGCGCACGCGCTCGGCGTCGCGCGCGCGCAGGCCTCGCTGTCGGCCGCCTGCAACCGGCTCCAGCGCGAGGTCGGCGAGACGCAGGCGATCGTCGCGGCGCGCGACTCCGACCTGCGCGACCGCAGCGTGCTGCTCGGCGAGTGCGAGAAGCAGCTCGCGCGCCTCACGGAGGACCTCGGCCGTGCCAACCGCGTCAAGCAGGAGTTCCTCGGCCTCGTGTCGCACGAGCTGCGTACGCCCCTCAACGCCGTGATCGGCTTCGGCCAGCTCCTGCGCGAGGACCTCGACGACGGGGGCCACGCCGAGCAGCTCGGCATGGTCGACGCCATCCTCGGCGGCGGGCTGCGCCTCGGGGCGCTGGTCGACGACATGCTGTTCTTCGTCGAGCTGTGCTCGACGCGCTTCGTGCCGCGCCTCGGCCAGGTCGACGTGCGCCGGCTCGTCGACTCCGCGCTGGCGCAGATCGACGCGCCCGTGCGCGAGGCGGCGGGCACGATCCGCGTCGAGGTCGCTCGCGACGCGGAGTACGTGCGGCTCGACCGCACGCTGCTCGGCAAGGGGCTGTTCCACGCGATCGACAACGCCTGCAAGTTCGCCGACGGCGGCGGCGTCCGGGTGCACGTGGCACGCGCGCCCGGCGGCACGCTCGCGATCGACGTCTCGGACGAGGGTGTCGGGATGGAGCCGCACGAGGTCGAGCGCGCGTTCCAGCCGTTCTCGCAGCGCGACGGCTCGCTGAGCCGAGCCCACGCCGGGCTCGGGCTCGGCCTCGCGCTCGTGCGCCGCGTGGTCGAGATCCAGGGTGGCAGCGTCGCCCTCGAGAGCCGCCCGGGGCGCGGGACGACGCTGCGCATCCGCCTGCCGCTCGACCCGGGCGAGCGGAGCCCGCTGTCGGCGGGCCGCGCGGCGTGAGCGCGACCGGGACAGCGCGGCGCGCATGCGCCGGCGCGCTCGCGCTCGCCGCGTTGCTCCGCGCCGCGGCGACGCTCGCCCGGGCGAACGCCGGCTACCAGCTCTCGCCCGACGGACGCCAGGTGCTGATCAGCCGCGACGTCGGCGGCGAGCGCTGGGCGATCGTCGAGGAGCAGGACGGCGGCACGCTCACCGGCAACGTCTTCTTCCCCGACGGCAGCCCGCCGCAGTTCGTCTGGTGCGACCCGACGATCGTCGTCGAGGACCCCGACCCGCTCGAGTCGCAGTACGGCTACGACTGCTTCGGCAGCGCGAGCTGCGTCGGCCCGGACTGCCCCGAGTGGACCTTTCTCGGCGAGGTGACGATCCCCGGCTCGTTCTTCGCGCCGCCCGCGACGGCGGCCTCGCCGACACGAGCGCCGAGCCCGACCGCGACGCCGCCCGCCTGCGCGACGCCGCAGCCGACCGCGTCCGCGGCCCCGACGCCCACCCCGCGACCCACGCCGACACCGGCGCCCCCGACGCCGACGGCGCGGCCCACGCCGACGCCGAAGACGCCGCCGCTCGTCGTCACGCCGGCGAAGGCGTCCGTCACGCTCGGCGCGAGCTTCCTGTTCGTCGTCACGGGCGGCGTGCCGCCCTACACGCTGCACGTCACGACCGGCGGCAGCGTGACGCCGGCGCAGGTCGCGACGGCGGGCGGCTCGTTCACGTTCTCTCCGGCGGCGGCCGGCGCGTCGACGATCATCGTCGTCGACGCGACCACCACGCTCGTCACCGTCGAGGTGACCGTCAAGCCGACGCCGACGCCGGCGCCCGGCTGACGACGTCAAGCATCGCGGTAGAGCTTGCCCCGCCGGCGCACCGGCGCCAGCAGCTCGAGGTCGCCGTCGTCGAGGGTGAAGCCCTCCGGGTGCGGCGGGCGTGCCTCGAAGCCGAGCGCGCCGAGCACGCGCGCGTCCTGGTAGTAGCTCGCGTAGGCGAGGAAGGTCAGGCTC
>JBFMAS010000541.1:0-3915 GCA_040755575.1 Thermodesulfobacteriota bacterium | reverse complement strand
GCCGCGTGGGGCGAGGGGCGCGTGCCCCGTCGTTCAAACTAATGCGACAGCGACTGGGCGGCGAAGATGAACAGCGCGCCCGCGAGCGTCGCCAGGAGAAGGGTGCGCGAGCGGCTCGTCTCGTGCGCCGCCGGCAGCAGGCTGCTCGCGCCCAGGTAGAGGAAGATGCCGGCGAACCAGCCCAGCAGGAGCGCCAGCACCGCGTGGCTCAGCGTGACGAGCGACTGCGCGAGGAAGCCGAGCACCGGCGCCGCGGCGACCACGTAGACCATGGTCCGCGTCGCACGCACGCTGTGCTGCGTGCCGAGCATGATGCCCGCGACGCTGACGCCGTCGGCGAGCTTGTGCAGCGTGACGCCGAGCGCAATCGCCCAGCCGAGGCTCTCGCCGGCCTGAAACCCCTGGCCGATGGCGAAGCCGTCGAAGAAGCTGTGCAGCCCGAGGCCGAAGGCGCCCCACAGGCCGGCCTGGTGCGTGTCGGAGTGCGCGGCGCCGTGGTGCACGTGCCCGCCGTGCGCGACGTGATCGATCACGTAGAACACGAAGTAGCCGAGCGCGCAGGCGAGCAGCAGGTGACCTGCGTCGAAGCCGAGCCGCGTCGAGTCGAGGAGCTGGTACGCGTCGGGCACGACCTCGATCAGGGCGGCCGCGATCAGGGCGCCCGCGCAGAAGGCGAAGATGTACGCGCGGTACGCCTGCAGGCGCAGCGCGAGCAGGCCGCCGCCGAGCGTGATCGTTCCGGCGACTCCGGACAGGAGGAAGGCTTCCATGACGGCCGCGCCTGCTCTAGCGGACCGGCCGGCAAACCACCACGAGGAGCGAGGCGCTCGGCCGCTCCGTCGGCGGCCCATATGTAATTGCAATTTGATCTCAGTTTCATTCCGATCCAAATTGCGCAATCGATGGTCTTGTCCTTGCCGGACCGCGGCGCCCCTGCTATCCACGCGTCCGCCTCGAGGGGCAGCCGACGTGAAGAGCGTCCACGACGACACCATCCGCTCCTCCCGTGCCACGCGCGCGTGGCCACACCCCGGCCGCCGGCTGACGCTGCTGCTCGCGCTGGCCGTGCTCGCGCAGGTCCTGCTGCCGCACGTGCACCCGCGGCGCAACCTCGTAGCCGGCGCCGACGTGGCACAAGCGTATGCCGCGACCGCGGGCGACGTCGAGCAGCACGCCGACGCGGCGTGCCCGGTCTGCCAGGCCCTGTCGCACCGCCCCGCGCTGGCGCCCATGACCGGCGCGATCGTTCCACGACCCATCGTGCTTTCCTGGACGCCCGCTCCGGACCCGCCGCGGGCGAGCGCGTGTCTCCTCGCGCGGCACGCGCCGCGCAGCCCTCCCGCCACGCTCTGACGAGCCGCGTGGCCGCTTGGCCACGCCGTCGCCGCCGCTCGCGGGAGCGGCCTGGCAGCACGCCGTCACGGCGTGCAGGTCTCGGTGGATCCAGTCCACGAGCCGGGAGGAAAGCTCGATGTCGGTTTCCGACGCCAATACCCATGGGGCGCTCGTCGCGTGCACGATTGCGCTGGCCCTGCTGCTGCCGTGCGGCGCTGCGCGCGCCGACGACCGCGCCGAGATCGAGGCGCTGAAGGGGCAGATCGCGGAGCTCGTGCGCCGCGACCAGGAGAAGCAGCGCCAGCTCGACGAGATGATGGAGCTGCTGCGGCGGGTCGCGCCGCAGGCGGCGCTGGAGAAGCAGAAGCGCGCATCGGACACGGCGCGCGCCGAGCCCGCCGCGAAGCCGCCGCCGAGCGACGTCGAGCGCTCGCGACGGGCGCTCGACGCGGCCGTCGCCGACCTCGAGCGGCGGCCCACCGAGCCGACGGCGCAGCTTCCCGCGGCACCCGCGGCCGGCGCGACGCGGCCTGCACCCGACGCGGCCCCGCCGCTCGCGGAGAGCACGCCGCCGGCAAGCGCGCCGCTCGACGTCGCGGGCGCGACCTCGGTGCCGGGCACGCTGCTGAGCCAGCCGCTGCCGGGCCAGGCAACGCTCCGCTTGCTCGAGCCGTCGCTCGACCTCATGGTCGCCGCCGGATGGTCGACGGCGAACGACGCCGAGCTCGAGACGCTGCAGGGCGGTGCGCACGACCCGGACCGCCGGGGCTTCACGCTGCAGCAGGCGGAGCTCGGACTGTTCGGAGCCGTCGACCCCTACTTCACCGCCGAGTCGTACATCGTCTTCACGCCCGACGAGGTCGAGCTCGAGGAGGCGTACGGCACGACGCAGCGCCTGCCGTGGAATCTGCAGCTCAAGGCCGGCTACTACTTGACGGAGTTCGGGCGCATCAACCCGACGCACCCGCACGCCTGGCCGTGGATCGACCAGCCGATCGTCAACACGCGGATGTTCGGCGGCGAGGGGCTGCGCTCCGCCGGGGCACGGCTGTCCTGGCTGCTGCCGCTGCCGCTGTTCTCGGAGCTCTACGCCGGCGTGCAGAACGCGAACGAAGGCGACCTCACCGCGAGCTTCCTCTCGCCCGAGGGCGTCGGCGGGCGGCCAGGCGTACGGACCGATACGCGCAACCTCGGCGACCTGCTCTACTTCGTGCGCTCGGCGACGGCGTGGAACATGGGAGACGAGGTCTCGGCGCTGCTCGGCTTCTCGGGGCTGTTCGGGCCGAATTCGACGGGCGGTCCTGCGCGGACGTTCCTCTACGGCGCCGACCTCACCGTCAAGTGGCGCCCGGCGGACAACTTCCGCGGCTGGCCCTTCCTTCTCTGGCAAAGCGAGGTGATGAAGCGCGACTATACCGCCGAGCCGATCCCGGCGGGAGCCGGCATCGACGAGGACGACGAGCAGGGCCACGCGCACGGGACGCGCACGGCGCTCGAGCGGCCGCTCGGGGACGACGAGCACGAGGAAGACGAGGAGGAGGAGGACATCCCGGGTGCGCTGCTGCGCGACTGGGGCTTCTACACGCAGCTCCTCTACGGCTTCCACTACCCGTGGTCGGCCGGCGTCCGCTTCGAATGGGCGAGCGGCTCCGGGGAGAGCGTCGGCGGGCGGGCCAACGACCCGCTGCGCGACGACCGCTTCCGCTTCTCGCCGCTCCTCACCTACCAGCCCTCGGAGTTCGCGAGGATCCGCCTGCAGTACAACTTCGACCACGCCACGGCGCTTCCCGGCGAGGACGCGAGCACCGTCTGGCTCGGGCTCGAGCTGCTCTACGGCGCGCACCCGGCGCACCAGTGGTGATCGACGGAGGACCGCACATGGACGCAAACGAACGTTGCACGATCACGCGGCGCGCGCGCGGCGCGCGCCGCACGCTCGCCGCCGTCGCGGCGCTGGCGGGTGCGGCCGCCGTCGTCGCCGCGCCATTCGCCCCGGGCGCCGCGGCGCAGGACGACGCACCGCTGCGCGTGTGCGCGACGACGCCCGACCTGGGCGCGCTCGTACGCGAGGTCGGCGGCGACCAGGTCGAGGTGACCGTCTTCGTCAAGGGCACCGAGGACCCCCACTTCGCCGAGGCCAAGCCGAGCTTCGTCAAGCAGCTCAGCGAGGCCGACCTGCTCGTGCAGAACGGCCTCGACCTCGAGATCGCCTGGGTACCGCCGCTCCTGCGCCAGGCGCGCAACGCACGCATCCTGCCGGGCGGCGCGGGCTTCCTCGACGCGGCCACGGCGATCGGCCAGCCGCTCGAGATCCCGACGTCGGCCGTCGACCGGAGCATGGGCGACGTGCACCCGCGCGGCAACCCGCACTACCTCCTCGACCCGATGCGCGGCCTCGCGGTCGCGCAGGCGATCGCGGCGAAGCTCTCCGCCCTGCGGCCGGGGCGCTCGGCGGAGTTCGGCGCGCGCCTCGCGGCGTTCCGCGACGAGCTGCACCGCCGCCTCGTCGGGCCCGGGCTCGCGGCCCGCTACGGCGCCGACGTGCCGAAGCTCCTCCTGCTCTACGAGAAGCGGAGGCTC
>JBFMAS010000540.1:0-5793 GCA_040755575.1 Thermodesulfobacteriota bacterium | reverse complement strand
CGCCGAAAAGCATTCGCAACATCGACTTCATCCTTCGCATTCCTCCCTGGACCGCGCGTCGTCCGACTGCATGCGACGCGCGGCCGTTCCAGAAAACTGCGCGGCGCTCGGAGCAACGCGCGTGCCCGCGCCTCGTCTCGCCGCGCGGGCCGGGAGATCGGCGTCGGTGGCGCGAGCGGAGCGAGCGACACTCCGCTCCTGTGGCGTTTGCCGACACCACGTGTCGCGAAGCGAGCGTCGCCCGCGTGCGGAGCGGACGGCCGCAACGCGTCCGAGCTCTCACAGCATGGCGGGCAGCTCGGAATCGACCTCGGGGAAGTAGCGGCGGATGACGCTGCAATCGAACGACGACAGGATCGACGTCGCCGGCTCCCTCTCGAGGAGGAACCGGAACGCGGCGCGCACGACCTCCGCCGGCGGCACGCGGCCGCCCGACCAGCGATCGTAGTCGGACCTGGCGAGGGTCACCGCGAAGTCGTGGCGCCGTCCGCGCGCGTCGACCCGGACGTCGTAGCGCCAGCCGCTACCCTCCGGCCGCTCGTTGCCGACGGTGATCGCGCTCACGGCTCCGTTCTAGCAGCTGCGACCGGACGCCGCGCCGGTGGACGACCTGCGCGGCACGGTGCAAGAGGTGGCGCATGACCACACCGGTATGGATGCTGCTCGGCTTCGCGACCTGGACCGTGCTCCTGCTCCTCGGAACGGTCGGCGTGTACCGCTGGAGCCGCATCCTCACCGGGCGGGTCGCGATGCGGGACTTCCGCGCCGATCAGATCGAGGGCGAGGACTGGTACAAGCGCGCGATGCGGGCGCACGCGAACTGCGTCGAGAACCTGCCCGTGTTCGGCGCGATCGTCTTCGCGCTGCACGTCGCCGGAGCGGGCGGCGCCACGGTGAACGCCTTGGCGGTCGCCGTCCTCGCTGCCCGCGTGGTGCAGTCGCTGGTGCACGTGGCGCTCGTCCAGACCAACGCCGTCGTCGCGGTGCGCTTCGCGTTCTTCCTGGTCCAGATCGGCGCCTTCCTCAGCCTGGTCGCGATCCTGGTGGGCCAGGGGGCCTAGGTCGCGTCTCACTCCTTCGGGTGCGCGAAGAACCAGTCGACGACGACGCGCTTGAACTCTTCCGTCGGGAAGAAGTAGTGGTCGGCGCCCACCATCTCCCAGAGCTCGACCGTGCCGCCCGGACGGCAGCCGCGCCGGTAGAGCGTCACGCGCGTCTCCGCTCCGCTCGCGAAGCTGTCGGCGTCGAGCGCCGGCCCCGGCTCGGCGTCACCGCAGCCGTTCAGCTCGACCCAGCGACGGACCGTCTCGGGCGCGCTCGGGTAGGGACCGGTGAAGGTGCCGCCCTCGAACGCGATCACGCTGTCCGCGGTGCCGTGGACGTGGAGGATGTGGACGGCGTCGCGCGGCCGGCAGAGCGCAGGGTCGAGGTGCGTCGCGCCGGCGATGCTGACGATGCCGGCGACCAGGTCGGCGTGGTCGCATGCCATGCGGTGGCCCATGAAGCCGCCGTTCGACACGCCTATCGTGAAGATGCGCCGCCGGTCGACGTTCCAGCGTGCCTGCACGTCCTCGATCACGCGCCGCAGGTAGCCCGAGTCGTCGACGCCCGAGCGGTCGAAGTCGCAGCAGCCGCCGGTCGCGTTCCAGTACGGGTAGCCGCGGCTGTCGCGCAGGCCCTCGGGGACGGCGAGCAGGAAGCCGCGCTCCTCGGCGACGGCCTCGAAGCCGAACGCCGCCACCGCGAAGCTGCCCGTGATCGAGTAGCTGTGCAGCAGGAGGACGAGCGGCATGGCGAAGCTGCCGTCGTACGTCGACGGCACGAAGACCGGCACGGGCCGCTCCTCGCCCCCGCCGCCGAAGGCGCCGTTGTTCAGCACGCCGCCCGTGAGCGGGCTGCCCGCGCCGAGCGTGCGCGACCACACGACCTCGCCGGTCATGCGGTCGAGCGTCCAGAACATGCCGTTCTTCTGCCCGGCGCCGACGAGCGTGCGTCCGTCCGCCTCGAACAGGATCGGGTTCGCGCCGAAGTCGGCGTCGGGCCCGCGCGGGTTGATCGGCGTGAAGACGTCGCCGGCGACGGTCTGCCGCGTCCACACGCGTGCCCCGGTGTCGAGGTCGAGCGCGATGAGCGCGTCCGAGTCCGGACCGGCGACGCCGGTGTAGTTCTGCCCCGTGCCGGCGAACACCATGCGCGCTTCGGCGTCGATCGCGACCGTCGACCAGACCGAGGCGCCGTTCGCCGGCGGGTCGGCGGTGTAGTCGCGCCAGAGCTGCTCGCCCGTGTCCCTGTCGAACGCCGCGACGCCGCCGCGGAAGGTCGCGCCCTCGCGCACGATCTCGTTCGAGCTGATGCCGACCACGACCCAGCGCTCGAACACGATCGGCGACGAGAGTCCGGTCGCGAGCGGGTGCGTGTCGGTCCGGGTCTGCCACTTCTCCTGCCCCGTCGCCGCGTCGAGCGCGCGCAGCCGCGCGCCGAGGTCGTGGACGAACAGCGTGCCGTCCGCCCACGCGAGCGAGGACGTGGCGGTGACGTCGGGGTTCTGCCAGACGACGGCGCCGCTGTCGCCGTCGAGCGCGTACAGCCCGCCCGTGGACGACGCGTACACCATGCCGTCGACGACGACGGGCGCTCCGTACACCTGCCCGCGCGCCTCGAGCTCCCACAGCGGGCGCAGCTCGTGCACGTTGTCGGTCGAGAGCGCCTCCTCGTCCTCGTTCGTGTAGCTCGAGGCGTGATCGTGGCCGAGCATGGTCCACCGGCTCGCCGCGACGCCCTCCGTGCGATCCGAGCACGCCGTGAGCGCCGCGGCCGCCAGGGCGAGCGTCGAGACGAGGCCGCGTGCGCGTCGATCGATCAGGCGTCTCCCTCCAGCGCGCGCATAGCCCGGATCGCGAGACGGCCGCAAGCGGCTTCCGCGCGTCGCGGACGTTGGACACGCGCGCCGCTTCGGGCCAAGACGGGCGACCATGCTCGACGCCGTCGTCGTCGGCTCGGGGCCGAACGGGCTCGCCGCCGCGGTCGCGCTCGCGCGAGTCGGCGCTTCCGTGCTGGTCCTCGAGGCGCGCGCCGACGTCGGCGGCGGCGTGCGCACCGCCGAGCTCACCCTGCCGGGCTTCCTGCACGACGTCTGCTCCGGGTGCCATCCGACGGGCGTGCTGTCGCCGTTCTTCCGCATGCTGCCGCTCGAGCGGCACGGCCTGCGCTGGCTGCACCCGCGTGCCTCGGTCGCGCACCCGCTCGACGGCGAGCCGGCGGTGCTGCTGCGCCGCTCGCTCGCCGACACCGCACGCGCGCTCGGCGAGGACGCGCGCCGCTACGAGCGGCTCTTCGGGCCGCTGCTGCGCGAGCCGCACGCGCTGCTGCGGGACCTGCTCGGGCCGCTGCGCGTCCCGCGCCATCCGCTGCGCATGGCGCGCTTCGGCCTGCCGGGGCTGCTGCCCGCGACGACGCTCTTGCGCACGTGGTTTCGCGGCGAGCGCGCGCGGGCGCTGCTCGCCGGCTGCGCCGCGCACTCGATCCTGCCGCTGGAGACGCCGCTCACGGCCGCGGTCGGAATGATCTTTGCCTTGACGGGACACGTCGAGGACTGGCCGGTCGCGGCCGGCGGCTCGCGCGCCATCGCGGACGCGCTCGCGTCCCACCTGCGCGAGCTCGGCGGGCGCATCGAGACGCACCGCCACGTACGCTCGCTCGGCGATCTGCCGCCGGCGCGCGTCGTCCTGTTCGACACGAGCCCGGCGCAGCTCGCCGACGTCGCGCAGGCGCTGCTGCCGGCGCGCTACGTCCGCCGGCTGCGCCGCTACCGCTACGGCCCCGGGGCGTTCAAGCTCGACTGGGCGCTCGACGGGCCGATCCCGTGGCGCGACCCGCGCTGCCTCGAGGCGTCGACGGTGCACGTCGGCGGCACGCTCGGCGAGATCGCCGCCGCCGAGGCCGGGGTGTGGCGCGGCGACCATCCCGAGCGGCCCTTCGTCCTGGTGGTGCAGCAGAGCCAGCTCGACCCGTCGCGCGCGCCGGCCGGCAAGCACACGGGCTATGCGTACTGCCACGTGCCGGCCGGCTCGACCGTCGACCTGACCGACGTGCTCGAGCGGCAGATCGAGCGCTTCGCGCCCGGCTTCCGCGAGCGCATCCTCGCCCGGCACGTCACGCGCACGGTCGACCTCGAGCGCGACAACCCGAACTACGTCGGCGGCGCGATCACCGGCGGCGTCGCGGACCTCGGGCAGCTCTTCACGCGCCCGGTGGCACGCCTCGACCCGTACGCGACGCCGCATCCGCGCCTCTTCCTGTGCTCCGCGTCCACCCCGCCCGGCGGCGGCGTGCACGGCATGTGCGGTTACTTCGCCGCGCGCAGCGCCCTCGCACGCCTCGAGCGGCTCCCCGCCTCGCCGCCGCTGTTGGCTTGACGGCCGCGAGCGGGCACGCGCGACGCCCGCGTCCCCTGCGCCTCCGCGCCACGCGACGTCGGTAAGTTCTACGCGGCGCCCCTGTACTTCCGACCACGCGGGGCGGCGCGCCGTGCGGCATGCGCGCGGCCGCACTCCGTCGCGCCGTCGTTTTTCGAGGCGCGTCGGCATGGTGGCACGGTTGCTATTCAGGCCCGCGTCGCAGGCGCGGCGGACGGGTTCGTTCACCTGTCACCTCGCGGGGCGCGACACGCGGCGAGGCTCACCATCAAGGAGGGATCAATGAAGGCATTCACCGCAGCCGCTCTCGGCATCGCGATCGCGGTCTCCGGGAGCGTGCCGGCGCTGGCCGACGACGCCGGGTCGCAGAGGAGCCAGGACCAGGCCGCGCAGAGCGCGCCGGACAACACCGGGCGCAACGTCCGCGACCGCGACGACGCGAGCGTCACGCCGATGGACCAGGGCAACAGCGAGCAGGATCTGAAGACGACGCAGCAGATCCGCCGCGAGGTCGTGTCCGACGACAACCTCTCGACCAAGGCGCACAACGTCAAGATCGTCACGAACAACGGCGTCGTGACCCTGCGCGGGCCGGTCGAGAGCGCCGAGGAGAAGGAGCGCATCGCCTCGGTCGCGAAGAAGGTCGCAGGCGAGGGCAAGGTCCGGGACCAGCTCGAGGTCGCGCGCTGAGCGCGGGAAAGGGACACGTCAAATGGCAGGCAAGGCGGTATTCGGCATCATCGAGTCGCAGCGGCAGGCGGAGCTCGTCGTGGAGGAGCTGTGCACGGCGGGCTTCTCGAGCAACGACATCTCCGTGCTCTTCCCCGACAAGCAGAGCACGCGCGACTTCGCGCACGAGAAGAGCACCAAGGCGCCCGAGGGCGCCGCGACCGGCGCGGTGACCGGCGCCACCATCGGCGGCGTGCTCGGCTGGCTCGCCGGCATCGGCACGCTGGCGATCCCGGGCGTCGGGCCGCTGATCGCGGCCGGGCCGATCATGGCGGCGCTGAGCGGCGCCGCGGTCGGCGGCGCGACCGGCACGATCGCCGGCGGGCTGATCGGCCTCGGCATCCCCGAGATCGAGGCCAAGCTCTACGAGGAGAAGATCCGCGGCGGCAACATCCTGCTGTCGGTGCACACCGAGGACGGCGAGGAGCGCCGGCGCGCGAAGGACATCCTGCAGAAGTTCGGCGCGACCGACGTCGCGACGGCGGGCGAGGAGGGCGTGAGCCGCGCCCAGGCGGCGGGCCGCTAGCCCGGATTTCTCACCGAAGGGAGCGCCAACCCCGCCCAGCTCCTGCTAAACCCTGTTCATCACAAACAAATGATCCAACGGGAGGAGCGGGGTGGCGCAGACGGAGTGTAGGAAGGAACAGCT
>JBFMAS010000539.1:0-5881 GCA_040755575.1 Thermodesulfobacteriota bacterium | reverse complement strand
GGCCGGCGCGAGCGCCAGCTCGGCGAGCCGCCGGCGCAGCGCGCCCGCCTCTGCGTCGCCGAGCGCAGCGACGACCGTCGCCGGGGCTGCGAGCGCGGCCGCGCGAGCCCGCGCGACCGCCGCCTCGACCTCCGCCTCGACGCCGAGGAAGCCGCCCGCGACCGCGAACGGCGCGTCGACCCCGACGACCGTGCCCGATGCGATCTCGAGCCAGGCCGGCTCGACCGCGTCGCGCACGGCGAGCGCCGCCGCCACGGCCGACGCCGCGTCGTCGCAGCCGAGGAGCAGCGCGCGCTCGCGCTCGGGGCGCGGGCGCAGCTTGAAGGTCGCCTCGGCGACCACGCCGAGCGTGCCGAGCGCGCCCACGTGCACCTTCGGCAGGTCGTAGCCGGCGACGTTCTTCACCACGCGTCCGCCTCCGGACACCAGCGCGCCGTCGGGTCCGATCCAGCGCAGCCCGAGGAGCAGGTCGCGCACCGTGCCCTGCGACGCGCGCAGCGGTCCCGACAGGTTCGCGGCGATCAGCCCGCCGACGGTCGTCGCGTCGGGCGCGGGCGGGTCGAGCGGCAGCCACTGCCCCACCGTCGCGAGCGTCGCGTCGAGCGCCGCCAGCGTGCAGCCCGCCTCCGCCGTGACCGTCATGTCGGCCGCCGCGTGCTCGCGTACGCGGTCGAGGCGGTCGAGGGTCAGGAGGACGTCGAGCCGCTGCGGCGCTCCGCCCA
The DNA here is from genome assembly GCA_040755575.1 of Thermodesulfobacteriota bacterium. GTDB lineage: Bacteria > Desulfobacterota > Binatia > UBA12015 > UBA12015 > DATCMB01. Next base: position 5,159 of record JBFMAS010000539.1, on the reverse strand, counting down.
CCGCGAGGTGGCGCCCGCGGCCGCTCGCGACCAGCGCCTCGCCGGCGCGCGCCGCGTTGCGGACGGCGTCGCGGGCGGCGCCGAGGCTCACCGGCCGGACGACGCGCGCCGGCACGAGGCCGTCGACGGCGTCGTCGGGCGTCCCCGGCCGCTGCTGTGGTGCCGCCGCCACGCGCGGCTCCGCGCTCGCGTCGCCCACCTCGATCACATGGCGGCCTGGCGGCGCGGCGCGCGCGTCTCGACGCACACCTTCGCGTCCGGGAAGATCTTGTGCGGGTTCGCGCGCGAGTCGGGATCGAACACCGCGCGCACGCGCGTCATCGCGAGCAGGTCCTCGGGCGCGAAGAGCAGCGGCATCTGCGCGATCTTCTCGACGCCGATGCCGTGCTCGCCGGTCACGCTGCCGCCGAGCGCGACGCACGCCTCGAGGATCTCGCGGCCGGCGGCGAGGACGCGCGCGACCTCGTCCGGGTCGCGCTCGTCGAACAGGATGATCGGATGGATGTTGCCGTCGCCGGCATGGAACACGTTGCCGATGCGCAGCCGGTGGCGCTCCGCGCTGGCCGCGATCAAGCGCAGGATGTCGGGCACCCGCGTGCGCGGTACGACGCCGTCCTGCGTGCAGTAGTTCGGCGCGAGGCGCCCGACCGCGCCGAATGCGCGCTTGCGGCACTTCCACAGCAGCGCGCGCTCGGCGTCGTCGCGCGCGACCCGCAGCTCGCGCGCGCCGTGCGCCGTGCACACCGCGCGCACGCGCTCGGCGAGCGGGTCGAGGCCGGCGGCCGCGCCGTCCAGCTCGACCAGCAGGACCGCGCCCGCGTCGACCGGCAGGCCCGCGTGGAACGCGTCCTCGACGGCGCGCAGGATGAGCCCGTCCATCATCTCGAGCGCCGCGGGCACGATGCCGGCCGCGATGATCCCCGACACCGCCTCGCTCGCGGCGTCGACCGAGTCGAACACCGCGAGGAACGTCCGGTACGCCTCCGGCGCGCGCGTCAAGCGCAGCGTCGCACGCGTGACGATGCCGAAGGTGCCCTCCGAGCCGACGACGAGCCCGGTCAGGTCGTAGCCCGGCCGGTCCTCGACCGCGCCCCCGAGCCGCACCACCTCGCCGCTCGGCAGCACCAGCTCGACGCCCAGCACGTGGTTCGTCGTGACGCCGTACTTGAGCGTGTGCGGCCCGCCCGAGTTCTCCGCCACGTTGCCGCCGATCGTGCACGCCGGCTGGCTCGACGGATCCGGCGCGTAGAGGAGTCCGGCGGCCTGGACGCGGCGCGTGATCCAGGCGTTGACCACACCCGCCTGCGCGACCACGCGGCGGTTGCGCAGGTCGACCGATTCGATGGCCTGCAGGCGGCTCGTGCAGACCATCACCGGGGCGGCGAGCGGCAGCGTGCCGCCCGAGAGCCCGGTGCCAGCGCCGCGCGGCACGAACGGTATCTGCTCCGCCGCGAGAAGCCGCACGACCTCGGCGACCTCCTCCGGCGTGCTCGGCAGGACCACCAGCTCCGGCGCGGCGCGCTCGAGCGTGTAGCCGTCGCACTCGTAGACCAGCAGCGCCTCGGGCCGCGCCACGATGCCATCGTGCCCGACGACGGCGGCGAGGCGCGCCGTCAGGCCGGCGAGCGAGCGCGGGCCGCTCATGGCGCTCCGCCGCGCAGCACGCCCCGGTCGTGGCGGCGCCAGTCGTAGGTGACCGTACGCCGGACGATCGACCACGCTCCGTCCCGGTACGTCATCTCGTCGTGGTAGCGCACGCCGACGATCAGCAGGTCGTCCTCCTGCCCCGCGGCGCTCGGACGATGGTGCGCGACGCAGTAGGTCTCGACGCGTGCCGCGTCGCCCTGGATCTCGACGAGCTGGTTGCCCATGAAGTGCTGCGTCACGTCATAGCGCCCGAGGGAGGTATGCAGGGAGCGCAGCGCGTCCGCGACGTCCCGGCGCGACAGCATGCCGCTGTAGGACGCATCGCTCGTGAAGCAGGCGGCGACGCCGGCGAAGTCCCGGCGGTCGACCGCGCGCGCATAGCGCATGACGACGTCGTGGATCGCGGCGCGGTCGCGCAGCTCGGCGGTCGACGGCAGATGGTCGCGCACGGCGGCGAGTGTGCGCGATCCGGCGCAGCGCGTCGAGCGAGCGCCCGACCCGGGCTCAGGAGCGGCGCCCAAAATTGGCTTCGTTGTCACCTCCTCTGTCGACGAGCGTGCACAGCGCCCGTCTGCGGCATCGTACACCTTTTCGCCGTGTGCGGACGTTTTCCTGAAAAATCAGGAGGCTGGCACCGACGAGGCGGCTCGCTGCACCTCTGGCACCGAGCTTGCTCTGACGCGGGCAGCCAAAGGAGGAGCCCATGGTACCCCGAGTCACGATGCTCGACCTGGTCACCGCCGTCGCCGAGTGCGCGCAGTCCGACGCCGAGGTGGTGGCGACCGTCGTCCACCTGATCAACACCGGCAAGGTCCGTCTCGCGGGCAGCCTGCGCGGCGCGCGCTTCGACGTCCGTGCGTTGCCGCGTGTTCCCGCGGTCGCAGCCTGACGCGGGGTACTCGAGGAGAACGTCATGGAGGCGCAGATCGGCTCACGCCGCGTCTACATCTCGGGCGAGCAGGTCGAGATCTGGGAGAACCCGGACCTGCCGTTCCGCTGCACGCAGGAGGAGATCAACGGCTACGCCGAGCACGAAGACTGGGTGCTCCTGTTCAACGCGCTCGTGCTGAGCGCGGGCGTGCAGCGCGCATGACGCGGGCCACCATTCCTTGATGCTACGAGGCGCGCCGGGCGCGTGCCTCGCGAGGACGAAGCCCACCAACCCGGACGGGTCGGTGGGCTTCGTCGTTTCTACAGACTGCCGTCGCGCGTCCGCTTGCCGGCCCGGCGCCGGTCGCGGATCATGTCGCCCGCATGCGCGGGGTGTACGATGTTCGGCCTACGTGAGCGACGTCGCCGGCGGCTGCGCGCCGCTCCGCTCCCGCCCGCGTGGCGGGCGATCGTCGAGCGCAGCTTCCCGCTCTTCTCGCGCCTGACCGAGGACGACCGCAACGAGCTGCTCGCCCACGTGCAGGTCTTCCTCGACGAGAAGAAGTTCGAAGGCTGCGGCGGCCTCGTCATCGACGACGAGATCCGCGTCACCATCGCGGCGCAGGCGTGCCTGCTCCTCCTGCACCGCGAGCCGCACTACTACCCGCGCCTGGTCACGATCCTGGTCTACCCGCATCCCTACGTCGCCAAGGTGCGGCAGCGGCTGCCGGGCGGCGTCGTGCTCGAGGGCGACTCCGGCCGTCTCGGCGAGTCGTGGGTCGACGACGTCGTCGTGCTGGCCTGGGACGCCGTCCGCTCCGGTGCGAGCGACGCGAGCGACGGCCACAACGTCGTGCTGCACGAGTTCGCGCACCAGCTCGATCAGGAGGACGGCACCTCGAACGGTGCGCCGATCCTCGAGCGTCGCAGCCGGTACGTCGCGTGGGCGAGGATCCTCGGCGCGGAGTTCGCCGCGCTGCAGCGCGCGGCGGCGAGCGGCCTCGCGACCGACATCGACCCGTATGGCGCCACCAACCCCGCGGAGTTCTTCGCCGTCGTGACCGAAGCGTTCTTCGAGCGCCCCGACGCGCTGAAGCGGAAGCACCCCGAGCTGTTCGACGAGCTGCGCGAGTTCTACCGACAGGATCCGACGACGTTCGCGCCGCGAGCCTGAGCGCGGCGGTGCTCAGCCTCCCGTGCAGCCTCCGAGCTGACGCGCGTAGAAGCGTGCGCGCCGCGCGACCTCCGCGGCGCGCCGCTTGACGGCCGGCTTGGTGCGGTACGTCCCGCGCAGGTAGCCCGCGTGCCCCTCGTGGTAGGCGAGGTAGAAGGCGTACGGGTCGTCCCGCGGGATGCCGTAGCGACGCTCGCCGCGCGCGCCGTACCAGCCGATGAAGTCCGCGACGTCGCCGAAGTCGTCGCGGTCGGCAAACCAGCCGCCGCGCTCCTCCTGGTACTCCTCCCAGGTCGACTCGAGCACCTGCCCGTAGCCGTAGGCGCTCGACGGGCGCGGGCCGGGCAGCACCCAGAGGAGCGTCGTGCGCGGCGGCCGCACGTCGGCGGTGAAGCGCGACTCCTGATGGATCACGGCGAGCTGGACCGGGACCGGCACGCCCCAGGTCTCGTACGACTCTCGCGCGTCCTCGTACCAGTCGGGCTTCTCATCGAAGATCGCGCAGGCGTCGTTCGGCCGCGACGGTCTGGTCGCGGCGCAGGCACCGGCGAGGAGGCAGAGCAGCGCCGCGAGGACGCGGGCGTCGCGCCGGCCACGCGGCCGTCCACGTCGAGCCCCCTCGCTGCTGCGGCTCCGCACCGCTCCGCCACTCCGCTGCCTGCCCGTCGCTCCCTGCGACGGTGCGCCGTGCCCGGCGCGTGCTCGAAGCTACACCGTGCCCGCGCGCGCGAAAAGCGCCGCGCTCAGCGCTCCGGGGTGAGGCGGTACCAGATGCGCGCGATGAAGCCGCGCGCGTCGAGCTCCGACGTCCGCTCGCCGCGCTTCGGCGTCGTGCCGTCGCACGACCAGTCGTAGATCGTGTCGTGCCCGGTGACGTACATCGGGACGAAGTCCGAGCCCGGGTTCTCCGCGCACCAGCTCCGCATGCCGTCGCTCGGCTGCGGGTCGGCGGACGGCTTCGCCGTGCAGGGCAGGTTGGCGCCGACGTTGCACGCGTACACCTCGCCGTCCATGCAGCGCCACGAGGTGCCGCGCTCGAAGGGCGTCAGCGGCTCGGTCGGCGCGACGCCGAACGCCTGCTGCAGGCCGCGCGCGACCGCGCGCGGTACCGCCGGCCCGTGCCAGCGGGCGTCCGGCGCGTCGATCGTGCCGACGGCCCGGCAGTAGGCGAAGGGGTCGTCGAAGGTGTCGCCGAACGCCGCCGTCGTCGCCGCCAGCACCGCGAGGCCCGCAAGCGCGCCTCGTGCGCCGCCTCTCCGCTCACGCTGCCCCATGCTCGAGGTCCTCCCTCCGTCGGCCGCTGCGTCGCGCAGCGTGGCCGGTCCGCGGCCGTGCTGCAAGAGCTAAGGAGCGCTCGCCGGCGCACCGATGAACCCGGCAGGGACGGTGGACGTGGGGCGGGCGCGGCCGGAAGGCAGGGCTGTGGGGGTCGCGCGCGTCGGCGGCGGCGCGGGACGCCGCCGCCGGC
>JBFMAS010000538.1:0-6130 GCA_040755575.1 Thermodesulfobacteriota bacterium | reverse complement strand
CGTGGCCCGTCGCCGCCGTGAGCGCCGCCGCGGCGCGCGCGCCGTGCGCCTCGGGCGGCGCGTGATCGAAGCCGTTCATCAGCAGCACGGCGTCGTTGCGCGTGCGCGCGCCGAGCCGCTGCGCCAAGCCGGCGAGGAACGCGGCCGCCTCGTCCGGGTCCTGCGGCAGGCCCGACGCCGCGAAGTAGCCCTCGCCGAGGTGGTGCGCGAGCACCGTGCTGCCGTCGGGCGCCTCCCACAGCCACTCGGCGGGCAGCTCGTCCTGCTCGTCGCCGTTGCCGCGCCAGTAGACGAAGGGACCGAGGCCGAAGCCGCGGAAGAGCTGCGGCATCTGCGCCGGGTGGCCGAAGGAGTCCGGCGTGTACGCGACCGTCGAGGTGCCGCCGAACGCCTCGCCGACCAGGCGGCCCTCGAGCAGGTTGCGCACGTGCGCCTCGCCCGACGGCAGCAGCGAGTCGGGCTGCACCCACCACGGCCCGATCGCGATGCGGCGCGCGCGGCACGCGGCCGCGAGCTCCGCGCGGCGCTCGGGCCGCACCTCGAGGTAGTCCTCGAGCGCGATCGTCTGCCCGTCGAGCAGGAAGCGGAAGCCCTCGTCCTCGGCGAGCAGCTCGAGCACGCGGTCGACCGCGTCGACCAGCCGGGCGCGGAAGGTCTGGAACGTGCGGTACCACTCGCGGTCCCAGTGCGTGTGCGCGACGAGGAAGACCTTCATCGGCCGTGCAGCGTACCGATCTGGCGCTTCTGCCGCGCCTCGATCGTCGCGATGCCGCGCCGCGCGGCCCCGACGATCTTCGGGTCATCGGGTGCCAGGTCGAGCGCGTCGAGGAAGTACTGGTACGCGGCCGCGCCCTGGTCCTCGTCCTCGAGCAGGATCTGGCCGGCGGCGACGCTCCCCGCGGCCGCGGGCGGACCGATGGGATAGTCGCGCAGCACGCGGCGCAGCACGGTGAGCGCGGCGTCGTCGTGGCCGTGGCGCCGGAGCCACGCCGCCAGCTCGAGCGCGTGCCCGGGCGTCAGGAGGCCGCGCGTCGCCGCCGCGGGCAGCGCGAAGTAGCTGCGTGCCGCGAGCTCGAAGTCCTCGTCGTCGATCGCCTCGGCGATGCTCTCCCCGATCGTCGCCGGCGTCCGCACCGCCTCGAACTCCTCGGGCTGCGCCTCGACCTGACGGCGGTCGACGAGCCACGCGACCGCGAGCCCCGCGATGAAGCCGCCGATGTGCGCGCCGTGCGCGACCCCCGCCTCGCGCGTCGCGAGGAGGTACGGCAGCAGGTTGTCGAACACCAGGTACATGCCGAGCACGAGGCGCGCCGGGACCTCGAACACCTGCATGAGGAACGGCGGCAGCAGGAAGAGGAGGCGCACCCGGTTGCGGCGGAAGAACAGGAAGTAGAAGCCGAGCACGCCCGAGATCGCGCCCGACGCCCCCACCATCGGCACCTCGGAGCCCGGCGACGACACGACGTGGAACGCGACCGCCGCGATCCCGGTGCCGAGGTACGCGAGCAGGTAGCGCAGCGAGCCGAGCCGGTGCTCGACGTTGTCGCCGTAGATCCACAGGAACAGCATGTTGCCGAACAGGTGCAGGAAGCCCGCGTGCAGGAACATCGAGAAGAACAGGTCCTCGATCGACGGCGAGCCGGGGCGGAAGCCGTGCTGGAAGACGAACAGGTCGTACGCCGTGATCGAGCGCAGCACCTGCTGCAGCTCGGCGCGGCTCTCGACGGTGCGCGCGATCACGCGCAGGTACTCGTCGAGCAGCGGGCCGCGCGCCGGACGCATCTCCGAGAGCGGCATCGAGATCAGGAGGAACACGGCGACGTTCGCCGCGATGAGCAGGTACGTCACCCACGGCACGTGGCCGCGGACGTTCGGGGCGTCGCCGATCGGCAGGATCATGCGCGTGGCAGGTGGACGCCGACCACCAGGCCGGGTCCGGCATCGGCCAGCGTGACCTCGCCGCCGTGCAGGCGCGCGACGGCGCGCACGAGGCTCAGGCCGAGCCCGCTGCCCGGCGTCGTCCGGCTCTGCTCGACGCGCGTGAAGCGCTCGAACGCCTTGTCGCGGAACGAGGCCGGGATGCCGGGGCCGTCGTCCGCGACCTCGAAGGTCACGTGCTCGCCGCCGCGCACGCGGACCGTCACGCTGCCGGGCGCGGGCACGTACTTGATCGCGTTGTCGAGCAGGTTGGCGAGCGCCTGCGCGAGCAGCTGCGGATCGCCGCGCAGCGTGACGGGCACGGGCGCGTCGAGCGTCAAGCGCAGACCGCGCTCCTCCGCCGCGGGCTCGTACGTCTCGACCGTGTCCTCCGCGATCGCCCGCAGATCGACGGGCGCGAAGCGCTCGCGCGACGCGCCCGACTCGGCGAGCGCGATCGTCAGCAGCGAGTTGAACATCGCCAGCACGCCGTCCATGTCCTCGACGGTCTGCCGCAGCACCTCGCGGTACGCGGGCGCATCGGGCGGCTGCATGAGCGCGACCTCGATGCGGCTGCGCAGGCGCGACAGCGGGCTGCGCATGTCGTGCGCGATCGAGTCCGACACCTCGCGCATGCCCTTCATCAGGCTCTCGATGCGGTCGAGCATGCGGTTCAGGCTCTCCGCGAGCGCGTCGAACTCGTCGCCGCGCGGCGACACCGGCATGCGCCGCTCGAGGTCGCCCTCGAGGATCGCCTGGCTGTTGCGCGCGACCGCGTCGAGGCGCGACGACAGGCGGCGGCTCAGGAACCAGCCGCCGCCGAGCCCGACCGCCACGGTGACGCCGAGCGCCGCCAGCAGCCAGCGCGTGACCAGGTCGCGCAGGTCGTTGAGCTCGGTCACGTTGCGCGCGACCAGCAGGCGCTCGCCCGTCGGCAGCGTGACGGCGCGCCCGCGCGCGACCGCGTCCCTGCCCTCGTCCGTCCTGCCGAGCGGAAATTCTTGCATCCCTGGCGCCCCGCCGGGCGTGTCCTCGCGAAATCCGGGCCAGTCGCGCAGGTTGCCCGCGATGTACTCCCGGCGCTGGGTCGCGAGCATGTAGATCGTCGTGCGGCCGCGCGGGCCGACCGTCGTGCGCGTCACGACGGCCGCCATCTCGCTGATCGTCCGGTCGCGGAGCTGCCCGTAGAGACGCTCGGTCTCGCGGGCGATCTCGGCATCGACTCGGCTCTGCTGCACGGCGAGCGTCGACCAGTACACGACGCCGAGCACGCAAGCGACCAGCGCGCAGAAGATCGCGGAGTACAGCAGCGTGTAACGGAAGATCAGGCTGTGCTTCAGGTCGTCCTCCGCGTCCGGCCCGCGTCAGGGCTCCTCGCGCAGCCGGTAGCCGGCGCCGCGGACCGTCTGCAGGAGCGGGCGCTCCGCGTCGCCGTCGACCTTCTGGCGGAGCCGGCTCATGTGGACGTCGATCACGTTGGTCTGCGGATCGAAGCTGTAGTCCCAGACGTTCTCGAGCAGCATGGTGCGCGTCACTACCTGGCCCTTGTGACGCAGCAGGTACTCGAGGATGCGGAACTCGCGCGGCTTGAGCTCGATCGGCCGCCCGCCGCGCGTCACCCTGCGCGCGAGCAGGTCCATCTCGAGGTCGGCGACGCGCAGCACGGTCTCGACCGCCTGCGGCCGGATCCTGCGCACCAGCGCGTCGAGGCGCGCGAGCAGCTCCGCGAAGGCGAACGGCTTGGTCAGGTAGTCGTCGCCGCCCGCGCGCAGACCCGCGACGCGGTCGTCGACGCTGCCCCTGGCCGAGAGGATGAGCGCGGGCACGGTGCTGCCGTTCTTGCGCAGCGCCTCGACGATCGACAGGCCGTCGAGCCCGGGCAGCATGCGGTCGACGATCAGCACGTCGTAGGTGCCGCTCGTCGCCAGCACGAGGCCCTGCGGGCCGTCGGGCGCGTGGTCGACGACGTGCCCGCTCTCGGCGAGGCCCTTGCTCAGGTAGCGCGCCGCCTCGCGGTCGTCCTCGATCAGGAGGACGCGCATGGGAGGGGCACCCGCTCGCCCTTCGCTACGCGGGCGCTTCCACCGCCAGCTTCTCCGCGCGCGGCGGCGGCAGGTGGTCGTAGAGGTCCGCGATCAGCTCCTGCTTGCGCTTCTGCCAGGCGGCGTCGTTCCACAGGTTGCGCCACTGTAGCGGATCCTCGCGCAGATCGTAGAGCTCGCCCTCGCCGCCGTCGTAGACGATCGCCGGCGGCTCGCCGCGCCACCCGCTGCCGGCGAGCACCGGCTCGGCGGGGAAGCCGACGTCGCGCGTGCTGGGCTCGTAGACGGTGCACACGAGGCCGTCGCGGTAGATCGTCCGGAGGTGCATGCCGCAGCGGTCGAACTGGCTGTCCCACTCGGTGATGACGCGCTCGCGCCCCGAGCCCGGCGCCGTCGGCAGCGGCGCGCCCTCCATCCAGGGCGGCGGCTCGAGCCCGGCGATGGCGCAGAAGGTCGGCGCGAGGTCGAGCTGGCCGACGGGCTCCTCGACCACCGCAGGCGCGACGCGAGCCGACGGCGCGGGGCGCCAGACGAGCGGGATCCGCATCAGCGCGTCGACATGGTACGGCCCCTTGTAGAGCAGGCCGAAGTCGCCCTGCAGCTCGCCGTGGTCGGTGATGAACAGCACGTCGGTGTCGGCGTCCCAGCCGCGCTCGGCGATGCGGGCGAGCACGCGGCCGCAGGCCTCGTCGATGAGCTCGTTCTCGACGTGGGTCAGCGCGTTGACCTCGCGGATCTGGTCGTGCGTCAGCGTGCACGGCGCGAAGGTCGCCGGACCGCCCTCCATGTTCGGCCAGCGCCCCTCGTACCAGGCGAGCCAGTGGCGCGGCTTCTGCGCGAGGATCGCGCGGATCCTGTCGTCCGAGCCGGGATGGCCGGGCGGCAGGTCGAGCTCGCGCCACGGCACGCGCTTCGCCTCCGACGCCGGCGGGTCCCACGGGTGGTGCGGGTCGGGGAAGCTCATCCACACGAACCAGTCCTCGTCGTCGCCGAGCGAGTCGAGGAAGGCGACGGTGCGCTCGGCGACCCAGTCGGTGTGGTAGAGCTCGCGCGGGATCGGGTTGTAGGCGACCTCCGGCGCGCCGGTCTCGCCGCCGCCCGCGGCGCTCAGCAGCGGCGCGAAGCCCTTGACCGCGTCGGGGTGGTTCCTGCGCAGCCACAGCGAGTAGTGCCAGCCGCCGAGCGGCACGTGCATCGCGAGCTCCAGGTGCTCGAAGCCGCGGAACGGGCCGGTCGAGCCCTCGCGCGCCATGCGGTTCTCGAACCAGCGCTGCTGCGGGTCGAAGGCGGGCTCGAAGTGCGCCTTGCCGACGAGCGCGGTGCGGTAGCCGGCGTTCTCGCGCAGGTGGGCGGCGACGCTCGGCGCGTCGACCGGCAGCGGGATGCCGTTCGCCGTGACGCCGTGCGTGCGCACGTACTGGCCGGTGAGCATCGTCGAGCGCGCGGGCATGCAGACGACGTTCTGGTTGTGCGCCCGCTTGTAATTGACGCCGGTCGCGGCGAGCCGGTCGGCGACCGGCGTGCGTGCCACCGTCCCGCCGTTGCAGCCGAGCGCGTCGAAGCGCTGCTGGTCGGTGGTGATGAAGAGGATCTTGCGGCTCATGGGCCGCTCGTATCAGTTTTCGCACCGCCGGTGCAAATAGCTTCGGTCCGCGGACGTCCCGCTTCACTGGCAGCGGCGCGCGCCGCCGGTGCCCGTGCACGCCACCGGAGCGCCAACGCCGCACGCGCCGGCATCGCCCGCAGCCTGGGTCGCGCCGAGCACGAGCGTCGCGCGCAGCGGCCCGACCGGGACCGGCAGCGAGCCCTTGCGCACGCGCACGACGACGTCCAGGTCGCGCTCGCTGCGCACGCGGTACTTGAGCAGCACGAGGCCGCGCGCGGAGCCCGGCGTGCAGGACGGCGGGTCGATCGCCGTCGAGGCGTTGCGGTACTGCGTGCTGGCCGCGGTCACCTTCCAGCCGTCGCGGGTCGCGAGGCAGGCGCCCGCCGAGGCCGCCGGCACCGGGTCGCTCGCCGCGTCGGTGAGGTCGAAGAGCGCCGTGCTGCCGGCGCCGACGTCCTCGATGCGGATCTGCGCGCCGCCGGTGAGCGGCACGGCCGGGATGCCCTGCGGGAAGAACAGCCGCCCCTTCATCTGCAGCGTCTCGTCGTTCGGCTTGCCGCCGAGG
>JBFMAS010000537.1:0-2116 GCA_040755575.1 Thermodesulfobacteriota bacterium | reverse complement strand
CGATCAGCCTGTTCCGCTTCCGAGTGGGCTGGCTCTGGCACCGCGCACTTGCACGGCGAAGCCACAAAGGGCGAGTCCGCTGGGAGCGGATGCGGCGGTTGATTGACCGCTGGCTGCCACCCGCGCGTATCTGTCACCCCTATCCCCTGCGACGCCTTGGCGTCATCACCTGAGGCAGGAGCCGGATGCGGCAACTCCGCACGTCCGGATCCGTGGAGGGGGTGATCAGTGATGGTCATTCCTACTCCGACTCGGGGGCCAGGCTATGCAGCGCCGCGCGACGCGTCTTGGAGAAAAGTCTCGGCGAGTCGGGGGATCAGTACTCGATCGCCGTGGTGCTGCCCGGGTAGTGAACGGCGACGAACTCGCGCGGCGTGAGGCCGCCGAGCTCGCGGAACTCCGTCGTCATGTGCGACTGATCGTAGTAGCCCGCCTGCAGCGCGACGTCGGCGAGCGAGCTCGTGCGGGCGTCGAGCAGCGCCAGGGCGCGCCGATAGCGCACGATGCGCGCGTACACCTTCGGCACGACGCCGATCTGCTCGCGGAAGGCATCCGCAAGGCGGGTCTTCGAGTAGCCCGTCGCCTCGCGCAGCTCGGCGATCGGCACGCGGCCGCCCGACTCGTCGATCCGGCCGACGGTCCAGGCGATGCGCGGGTCGAGGCCGCGCGAGCGGGCGGCGCGCTCCGCCACCCAGTCGGCGGCGACGTGGAAGCAGCGCTCGATCGACGGCGCGTCGTGGCAGCGCTCGGCGAGCTCGTCGCCGGCCCTGCCGACGAGGTCGCACAGCTCGACGGTGAGGCCGCTCACCTCGCGCATCGACAGCGCGAGCGCCGCGTACGCGCCGGCCGGATGGAGCCGCAGGCCGAGGACGCGGTGGTAGCTCGGGTGCTCGATCACCATCGGCCCGGTCTGCAGGCCGGTGAGGCACGCGCGCAGCAGCGCGGGGCCGGCGCCCTCGATCAGCCGGTGCGGCTCGGCGAGGCAGATCGCGAGCTCGACGAGGCCGTTCGGCAAGAGCCGCTCACGAGGCGCGGCGGTCGTCCCTTCACTGTACCAGAGGCGCTCGACGTAGCCGGCGAGGTGCGGCGGACGCCAGCAGGCGTGCGTCCAGCAGCCGTACTCCGTATCGGTCTGCTCGACGGTGATGTCCGCGCTGACGGCGTCCTGCGGCATCCGGGCCGGATCCCCCGCCGCAGAGGCCTACCACAGCGGCGCAGCCCGTAGCAGCCCTTCGGCACGGCGGCCGGCGACGCGCGTCGCTCAGGCGCGCGGCTTGCGCGCCACGAACATCTCGCACCGTCCCGCCGGCACCTCGCTGTGCACGAGCGGCACGCACTCGGGCGCGAAGCCTGCCTCGCTCAGCACCCGCAGCCATTCGTCGCGCGCGAACAGCCCGACCACGTGCCGGTCGTGCAGCACGCGCGGCGTGCCACGGCCCTCGCGCAGCAGGTAGGCGAAGTCGGCGACGTACGTGGTGTCGTCCGGGTCGGGGTCCCAGATCCACTCGAGGTAGCGCAGGCTGCGCGTCACGCCGTCGTGGCCGCCCGCGTGCGTCGACGGGCGAAAGGTCTCGCGTACCGCGTCCGGCGCGAGCAGCGCCGCACCGCCGGGCCGGCAGTGCACGAACGCGGTCTGCACGGCGCGCGCCAGGTCCTCGAGCGTCGTCATGTACGCGATCGCATCGTGCACGAACACGGCATCGAACGTGCGGCCGAGGCGCACGTCGCGCATGTCGCCCGGCACGTGCTCGCACTCCGGGTTGAGCGCCCGGCTCACGTCGAGCATGCCCGGCGCGCGCTCGACGAGGGTCATCGCGAAGGTCGTCTTCAGGTGGCTCGCGTTGTTGCCGCCGCCGCTGCCGAGCTCGAGGAGCGTCCGTGGCGGCTCGGCGCACGCGCCGAGGATCAGGTCGCGGTAGATCGCCGCCTCCTCGGCGTAGTGCTCGGGCGGTGACAGCAGCGGCCACCACGACGCGAGCTCGCCGTAGAGCTTCTCGAGCCCGCCGCCCGCTACGTCCTCCATCACCCTTCGGCTTAGCAGGCGGAGCGGACGAGCAAAGGCGGCCTCGAGCGCGGTGCGGCCTCAGCCCAGCTCGGGCTGCGCGACGCAGCGCAC
>JBFMAS010000536.1:0-16197 GCA_040755575.1 Thermodesulfobacteriota bacterium | reverse complement strand
TGGTCTTCTTCTTCGCCCGCCCGCCGCGCGTGGCGCCCGTCGCACGCCCGCGGCTGCCCACGGCGCTGCTCCTGCTCGGCGTCTTCTTCTTCGCCTTTGCCATCGGTCGTCCCTCCTCCGGCGAAGGTGCAAGGCGTGCAGCCGCCATGCCAGCGGCTCGCGTCCTCCGCCCGCAACGCGAGCGGCACCGGCACGACGCGACCCGCCCCGCGACCCCGCGCGAGGTGCGGAATTTGCTGCCTTCGGGGGCGTGGCGTGCAGGGGACGGGCTGCGCTTGACGGCGAGCACGGAGGCCGTCTCGCGCCGGCACGGATTACAAAGCGATGCAGCAAGGGAGGCCAACCATGCAAGTCAGAGAGCTGATGACGGCGGACGTCGACGTCGTGCGGCCGGACGACACCATCCGCGATGCGGCGATGAGGATGCGCTCGCTCGACGTCGGCGCGATCCCGGTGTGCGACGGCGAGCGCCTCGCCGGCATGCTCACCGACCGCGACATCACGATACGCGCCGTCGCCGAGAGCCGCGATCCGGCCGGCACGCCGGTGCGCGACGTGATGACGCCCGACATCGTGTTCGTCCTCGAGGACCAGGACATCGACGAGGCGGCGCGCCTCATGGAGGAGCGGCAGGTGCGGCGCCTGCCCGTGCTCAACTCGCAGAAGCGGCTCGTCGGCATCGTGTCGCTCGGCGACCTCGCGGTCGGGACACGCGACACCGAGCGTGTCGGCCATACGTTGGAGGAGGTCTCGGCGCCGGCCGAGCCGAAGCGCTGAAGGAGGCGTCATGGCGTCGTTGCTCGAGGGGATGCCTCGCGACCTCGGCAGCGGGATCGCGAGGACGCTCGCCAAGACGGCGGCGGCGAAGGGAGCCGTCGAGGCCGGCGCGAAGCTCGCGGAGCGGGCGCAGCATTCCGGCTCACGCCTGCTCGCCGCCGCGACCCGGCCTCTCGCGTCGCACCGGCCGACGGCGGCGATGCGGTCGTCTGCCGAGCCGGCGTCGCGGGACGGCGGTGCCGGCTTTGGCTTGACGGCGGCGTTCTCGCTCGGCGCCGCCGCCATGTACTTCTTCGACGCCCAGCACGGGCGCCGGCGCCGCGCGCGCATCCGCGACGGCCTGCAGCACTCCGAGCGCCGCCTGGCGCGCGTCATGGACGCGGCACGGAAGGACGCGCGCAACCGCGCGCAGGGCATGGTCGCGCGCGCGCGCTCGATCACCGGCGGCTCTTCCGAGGCCGTGCCGGACGCGACGCTCGCCGAGCGGGTGCGCTCCCAGCTTCCGTACGCGGCCGCCCATCCGGGTGCGATCGAGGTCCACGTCGCGGACGGCACGGTGACGCTGCGCGGCCCCGTGCTGCGCGACGAGCTCGAGGAGCTGCTCGAGACGGTGGCGCACGTGCGCGGCGTGCGCTCGGTGCGCAACGAGGTCGAGGTCCACGCCTCGCCCGACGGCATCCCGGCGCTGCAGGGTGCCGGCGCCCGGCGCCGGCCGGTGCCGTTCTGGCAGCGCGACAATTGGCCGCCGGCGGCGCGCGTGATGGGCAGCGCCGCCGGGGCGCTGCTGATCGCGGGAGGCGCGCGGCGCGGCCTGCGCGGCGCGCTCGCCCTCGCGGGCGGCGCAGCTCTGCTGCTCCGCGCGGCGACCAACAAGCCGCTCGCCGAGCTGACCGGCATCGGCGCCGGGCGGCGTGCGGTCGACGTGCAGAAGTCGATCCACATCGCAGCGCCGGTCGAGCACGTGTTCCGCCTGTGGAGCGATCCGACGAACCTGCCGCGCTTCCTGTCGCACGTGCGCTCCGTCGAGCCGCTCGAGGGCGGCCGGCTTCGCTGGCTGGTCAGCGGACCGGCCGGGATCCCGCTCGAGTGGATCACCGAGACCACGCGCAGCGTGGAGAACGAGCTGCTCGCCTGGCAGACGATCCCGGGCTGTGCGGTCGAGCACGTGGGCGAGATCCGCTTCGAGGGCGCCGACGGCAGCACGACGATGCACGTCCGCATGTCGTACAACCCGCCCGGCGGCGCGCTCGGGCACGCGGTCGCTTCGCTCCTCGGCGGCAATCCCAAGCAGGCGATGGACGACGACCTGGTGCGCTTCAAGTCCCTGCTCGAGACCGGCAAGACGACGTTGAGCGGACGCGAGGTGCGGCGCGAGGAGCTGCTCGGCGGCGACTGACGCGGCGGGACGGGCGTGCGAGGGACGCTCGTCGAGCGGCGCTCGGCGCGCGTCGGCTTTGAGACCGCCTTGACCGCCGCGTGCGGCGCGGATAGCCGTCGGCGGCCGATGAGCGACGGATCCGCCCAGCGCGCGAAGCGAGCGAGCGACGAGACCCTCTCCGGCGAGCTGCGCGCGCTCGCCGCGCGCCGGACGCGCGTCGCGCTCGCGCTCACCGCCTCGGTGTTCGCGATCTACTTCGGCTTCATCGCGGCCGTCGCCTGGGCGCGGCCGCTCCTCGGCAGGCTCGTCGTCCCGGGCCTGTCGATCGGCATCCTGCTCGGCGCGCTGGCGATCGTCGGCGTCGCGATGATCGGCTACGTGCTGTTCGGAGGCATGATCGCCACCACCTGGGTGCAGATCGTCAAGGCGGTGCTGCTGCTCGCCGGTGCCGCGATCCTCGCGCTGCTCGTGCTCGCCCGCTTCGACATGAACCCCGTCGCGCTGTTCGCCGCGGCGGCCGAGCGCTACGGCGACGGCGTGCTCGCGCCGGGCCGGCAGGTGTCGAGCCCGCTCGACGCGCTGTCGCTCGGGCTCGCGCTGATGTTCGGCACCGCCGGGCTGCCGCACATCCTGATGCGCTTCTACACCGTGCCCGACGCGCGCGCGGCGCGCACGTCGGTGTTCTGCGCGACCGGCCTGATCGGGGCCTTCTACCTGATGACCTTCGTGCTCGGCTTCGGCGCGATGGTGCTGGTCGGGCCGGACAAGATCCGCGCCGTCGACGCCGGCGGCAACATGGCGGCGCCGCTCCTCGCCGAGCTGCTCGGCGGCACGCCGTTCCTCGGCTTCATCGCGGCGGTCGCGTTCGCGACCATCCTCGCGGTCGTCGCCGGCTTGACGCTGTCGGGCGCGGCGGCGCTGTCGCACGACCTGTGGGTGAGCGTCGTGCGAGGAGGGCACGCCGAGTCCGGCGAGCAGCTCGCGGTGGCGCGCCTCGCGACGGTCGGCCTCGGCGTCGTCGCGATCGCGCTCGGCATCGCCTTCAAGGGCCAGAACGTCGCCTTCATGGTGTCGCTCGCGTTCGCCATCGCGGCGAGCGCCAACTTCCCGGCCCTCGTGCTGTCGATCTTCTGGCCCCGCTGCACCACCGCGGGCGCCGTGTCGAGCATGGCAGTCGGCGTCGCGACGACGCTCGTCCTGATCGCGCTGTCGCCCACCGTCCAGGTCGAGCTCCTCGGCCATCCCGAGGCCTGGTTCCCGCTGCGCAACCCGGCGCTGGTGACGATCCCGCTCGCCTTCCTGGTGGGCGTCGTGGCGTCGCTGCGCACCGCGGAGCAGGGCGGCGCGGCGCGCTACGCCGCCGTCGAGCGGCAGATGCACTTCGGTACGGCGGACGGTCCGCCCCGGCACGGGCGCGGGTGACCCCGACGCGAGCGCCGCGGCGGACGACGACGCGGGTGCCGCGGCCCGCGCGCGGCGGCGCGCGCGAGCGCATGATCGTCGCCGCCGAGCGCCTGTTCGCCGAGCGCGGCATCGGCGAGGTGTCGCTGCGCGAGATCGGCGCCGCGGCCGGGCAGCGCAACAACGGCGCCGCGCAGTACCACTTCGGCACCAAGGCCGGCCTGGTGCGCGCGATCGTCGAGTACCGCATGCGGCCGCTGAACCAGCGCCGGCTGCAGCTCCTCGCGGAGCTCGACGCCGCGAGCCGCGGCGGCGATCTGCGCGCCCTCGTCGTGGCGCTCGTGCAGCCGCTCGCCGAGTCGCTCGCGGGAGCGCGTACGCACTGGGCGCGCTTTCTCGCGCAGGCCTTCGCGGAGCCGGGTGCGGCCTTCCTCGGCGAGCTCGAGCGGCCGGAGATGGCCGGGCTGCGCGAGGTCGTGACGCGGCTCGACGCGGCCCTCGCGGCGCTTCCCGCGGCGCTGCGCGAGGATCGTCTGGGCCTGGCGGGGACCCTGCTGATCCACGCGGTGGCGCAGTGGGAGCGTCGCCTCGCCGGGCGCGGTCGGCGCAGCGTGGAGCTGCCGGTGCTCGCGGCGGACCTGGTCGACGCGCTGGTCGCGGTGCTCGCAGCACCCGTGTCGCCCGCGACCAAGGCCCTCTTGACGCGTTAAGACAGTCGTCTTAGAACGGACGGGCCGGCCGCTCACCAGCCGGCACGGAGGGTCGAGATGCTTCGCACGCACGTCGGACCGCGCGAGCTGCGCAGGCTGCCCGAGGGCGTCGCGCCGCGGCCGTACCACCGCTTCGAGGTCGCGCCGCTGTCACCGGCGATCGGCGCCGAGATCGCGGGCGTCGACCTCGGGACGCCGCCCGACGACGAGCTGCTCGCGGAGCTGCATCGCGCGCTGCTCGAGTGGAGGGTGCTGTTCTTCCGCGACCAGCGCATCGACGCCCGCCAGCACGCCGCGTTCGCGCGCCGCTGGGGCGAGCTCGAGGTGCACCCGTTCCTGCCGCAGGGCGAGCTGCCGGAGATCGTCCGCTTCGAGAAGGACGCGCGGACCGGCGGCTACGAGAACATCTGGCACAGCGACGTGTCGTGGCGCGTCGTGCCGTCGATGGGCTCGGTGCTGCGCTGCATCGAGACGCCGGCGTGCGGCGGCGACACCCTGTGGGCCGACATGGCGTGCGCGTACGACGCCCTGCCGGCGGGCGTCCGGCAGCGCATCGACGGGCTCGTCGCGGTGCACGACTTCGCGGGCTCGTTCGGCCTCGCCATGACGGCCCAGCAGATCGACGAGCTGCGCGCGCAGTATCCGCCCGCCGAGCACCCGGTCGTGCGCCGCCATCCCGAGACCGGACGCAGGACGCTCTACGTCAACGAGATCTTCACCAGCCACGTGAAGGGTCTCGACCCGGACGAGAGCGAGGCGCTGCTCGACCTGCTCTTCCGCCAGGCCCGCGTGCCCGAGCTCCAGTGCCGCTTCCGCTGGACGCCCGACGCGGTCGCGTTCTGGGACAACCGGGCGACGCAGCACTACGCGGTCTCGGACTACGCCGGGCAGCGGCGGGTCATGGAGCGGGCGACGATCGTCGGCGACCGGCCGTTCTGAGCGCCGCCGCTGCCCCGTCCGCCGCCCCCGGGCCGTCGGTCGGGCCGTGGCTCGGCTTGCCGGTGTCGCCGACGGTCGGCTACCCTCGGGCAGCCGATGTTCCGCAAGGTGCTGATCGCGAACCGGGGCGAGATCGCCGTACGCGTGATCCGCGCCTGCCGCGAGCTCGGCGTGCAGACGGTCGCCGTCTACTCGACCGCGGACGGCGAGGCGCTGCACGTCAAGCTCGCCGACGAGCGCATCTGCATCGGCCCGCCGCCGTCCGAGCAGAGCTACCTCAACATCCCGGCGATGATCTCCGCCGCCGAGGCGCGCGGCTGCGACGCCGTCCATCCGGGTTACGGCTTCCTGTCCGAGAACGGCGACTTCGCCGAGGCGTGCCACCGTTCGGGCCTCGCCTTCATCGGCCCGCGGGTGCGCAACATCAAGCTGATGGGCGACAAGGCGCGTGCACGACGCTTCATGCGGCGCGCCGGCGTGCCGGTCCTGCCGGGCAGCTCGAGCTCGGTGCGCTCGCTCGACGAGGCGGAGAAGATCGCGCGCGACATCGGCTACCCGGTGCTCGTCAAGGCGACCGGCGGCGGCGGCGGGCGCGGCCTGCGCGTGGTGCGCGACGCGCAGGGCCTCGCGGCCGCGATCGACGCCGCGCGGAGCGAGGGCCAGGCCGCGTTCGGCCAGCCGAAGATCTACCTCGAGAAGTACGTCGAGCGTGCGCGCCACGTCGAGTTCCAGATCCTCGCCGACCAGCAGCGCAACGCGATCCAGCTCGGCGAGCGCGAGTGCTCGCTGCAGCGGCGCTACCAGAAGGTGCTCGAGGAGTCGCCGTCGCCGGCTCTCGATCACCGCCTGCGCGCGCGCATGGGACGCTCCGCGCTGCGCGTCGCCGCGGCGATCGGCTACACCAACGTCGGCACCGTGGAGTTTCTGCTCGACGACAGCGGGACGTACTACTTCATCGAGATGAACACGCGCGTCCAGGTCGAGCACCCGGTGACCGAGGCCGTGACCGGCATCGACGTCGTCAAGGAGGGCATCCGCGCGGCTGCGGGGCTGCCGCTCTCCCTCCGCCAGCGCGACGTCGACCTGCGCGGCCACGCGATCGAGTGCCGCATCAACGCGGAGGACCCGTCGACGATGCGGCCGTCGCCCGGCACGGTGCGCGCGCTGCGCCTGCCCGGCGGCCCGGGCATCCGCGTCGACACGGCGCTCTACACCGGCGCGACCGTGCCGCCGCACTACGATTCGCTGATCGCCAAGCTGATCGCGCACGGGCGCGACCGGGCAGAGGCGATCGGCCGCCTGCGCTCGGCGCTCGCCGAGCTGCAGATAGAGGGCATTGCGACCAACGCGTCGATGCACGCGGCGCTGCTCGAGGACCCGGAGGTCCTCGCCGGCCGGGTGCACACGCGCTTTCTCGAGGGGTGGCTGGCGGAGCGCACGCTGCAGCCGGCGCGCGCGTCGTAGGGGGTGGTGTGATGGCAGAGGGAAGCGCGACCAGAGAGGGCCGCGGAGCAGCACGGGTCGCGCTTGCGATCGTGGCGCTCGCGGCCGCGTGGGGCTGCGCGGCGACGGCGCCGTCGCAGGGCTCGTGGGGCCCGGCAGGAGGCGGCGCCCGCCTCGTGGCGGTCGAGGAGCAGCACGACTTCGGCACCGTCGAGAGCGGTCCGGTCGTGACGCACGTCTTCAGGCTCAGGAACCTCGGCCCGGAGACGGTCGAGATCCGCTCGGTCGCCGGCGCCTGCGGCTGCACCGCGATCCTGGCGTCGAGCTCGTACCTCGCGCCGGGGGAGGAGGGCGCCGTCGAGGTCGCGCTCGACACCTACCGGCTCTCGGGCGAGCAGGCGAAGACGGTCGTCGTGCGCAGCACCGACCCGGTGCGTCCCGACCTGACGCTCACCCTGCACGGCAGGATCGAGACGCCCGTGCGGGCGCAGCCCTCGCGGCTCTACCTCGGGCGCCTGCCAGCGGGCGCGGTGGTGAGCCGGCACGTCGACGTCCAGCTCGCACCCGACGTGCAGGTGACCGCCGTCAGGACCGACAGCACGCGCTTCGCGATCGAGACCGCGCCGCTCGACGCGCCGACGCACGGCATGCGCGTACGCGTGACGCTGCTGCCGACGGCGCAGATCGGCGCGTTCGACGACCGGATCTTCGTCGGCACCACGAGCCCGCGCCAGCCGCAGCTCACGATTCCCGTGCTGGGCGCGATCGAGGGCGCCAGCCTGTACGCGGGCGCGGGGCACGGCGGAGCATCGCACTGACGCGCCCCGCGCGGCGGTCCGCCGGCCACACGCGGCCGCCGTGCGTGGCGGGACCTGCGCTCAGCGGCTCCGAGCCCGGGCGCCGAGCGCGCTCGCGATCTCGCCGCTGATCCGCTCGAGGCGCTCGACGACGTCGGCGAGCCCGCTCGCGAGGTCGTGCACCGACTCCTGCACCGAGCCGAGCCTGCGCTCGAGGTCGCTCTCCTCGCCCGACAGCACGGTACCCTGAACGTCGACCACGCGGCCCAGCCGGCCGACCAGGTCGACCAGGCTGTCGACGTTCGCCGAGGTGCGCGCGATCTGGCTGCTGGCCGAGGTGAGGTTGCCGGCCATCTCCTCGATCCGCCGCTCGAGACGCCGGATGCGCTCGGCGAGCAGATCGCGCGGCTCCTCCACCTCTCCCATGGCACCGCGCTACCAGGGCCGGCGGCGCGAAGCCAGACGACGCCGGCCACTGGAAAAGAGCGCCGCGAGTGGCGATGCTATCCGGGAGCCGCCCACCCCGCGCGACGGGCCCACGGTCCGGGCGGCGTCAAGCTTCCATGACGCAAGCCGAGCACACCTCCAGCCGGCGGAGCCTCGCCGCGGCGATCACGCTCGTCCAGAAGCGCCTCGGGACGCAGCGCGAGGCCCGCGTGCAGGGGCTGCGCGGCTCCGCGCGCGCCGCCTTCGTGGCCGCCCTGCACCGCGCGCTGCCGCGCCCGATCGTGGTGCTCGCGCCCGACGCGGGCGCCGCCGAGACGCTCGCCTCGGACCTGCACTTCTTCCTCGGCGAGGAGCCGGCGCAGTCGGCGCTCAGGAAGCGCGTACACGTCCTGCCGGCCTGGGACGTGTCGCCGTTCGCGCCGATCTCGCCGAGCCCGGAGACCGTCGCGCAGCGGATCGAGGGCCTGCACCACCTGCGCCAGACGCGCAACCCGATCGTCGTCACCACGCCCGAGGCGATCCTGCAGCGGGTGATGGCGCCCGCCGTCCTCGAGCAGGCGAGCTCCTACGTCGTGCAGGGCGACACGCTCGACCTCACCGAGCTCGCGGCGCGGCTCGCCGACTGGGGCTACCGCCGCCGCCCGCTGGTCGAGGACCGCGGCGAGTTCGCGGTGCGCGGCGGCCTGATCGACGTCTTCGTGACCGGGCTCGCCGACCCGGTCCGTCTCGAGCTCGTGGGCGACGTCGTCGAGTCGATCCGCACCTTCGATCCGCGCTCGCAGCGCCGGCTCGAGGCGCAGGAGGACGCGCTCGTCCTGCCCGCGGCCGAGTTCCCGGCGCGCGCCGCGGCCGAGCCCGACGCGCGGCGCCGCATCGAGGACCGTGCCCGCGAGCTGGAGATGATGCGCGAGGACCGCCAGCAGCTGCTGCAGGCGATCGCCGAAGGCGTGCCGCTGCCGGGGCTCGAGTTCATGGCGCCGTACCTGGTCGAGCTCGTGCCGCTGACGAGCTACCTGCCCGCGGACGCGCTGGTCGTGCTCGACGACGACGCGGCCGTCGAGCGCGCCGCCGAGGAGGCGTGGCAGAGCATCGTGCAGCACGGCGCGATGGCGGCCGAGGAGCGCCGCTTCCACCCGCCGCCCGAGTCGCTCTACGTCCGCCCCGACGTCCTGCAGCATGACCTCCGCGCCTGGCCGCGCGTCTGCCTCGACGAGCTCACGACGCTCGACAGCGAGCTCGCGGGCGGGCGGGCCGAGCGCGTCACCACGCGCCTGCCCTTCGAGCTGCGCGCGACGCGGCTCCTGCGCGAGGAGAAGGGCTTCGCCGACCTCGCCGAGCGCATCCGCGAGTGGACCAGGCGGCGTGCGCGCGTCGCGCTGGTGGTCGGCAACGCCGCGCAGGCCGAGCGCCTGAAGCACATCCTCGAGGGCCAGGAGCTCGCCGTGCCGGCGCTCGGCGAGAGCTTCCCCAAGGGGCTCGAGCAGCGCGACACGCCGGGCGCGTTCATCCTGCAGGGCGAGCTCTCGGAGTCGGTCGAGCTGCCGGACGACGACGTCGTCTGCATCGCCGAGACCAATCTCTTCGGCGAGCACCGCCACACGCGGCGGCGCAAGTCGGTCGCGCTGACGCTCGACCAGGTGATGCGCTCGCTCGAGCAGCTGAAGCCGCAGGACTACATCGTCCACCTCGACCACGGCATCGGCCTCTACCACGGCCTCAGGCACCTGACGGTCGGCGGCACCGAGGGCGACTACCTGCACCTCGAGTACCAGGGCGGCGACCGCCTCTACCTGCCGGTCGACCGCGTCAACCTGGTGCAGAAGTACGTCGGCGGCGACGGCGCGCAGCCGGTGCTCGACAAGCTCGGCAGCAACACCTGGGAGCGCGTCAAGAAGAAGACCAAGGAGTCGATCCTCGCGATGGCGCACGAGCTGCTGTCGCTCTACGCGGCGCGTGCGCGGCACCAGAGCCACGCGTTCTCGACCGACGACCCCTACTACCAGGAGTTCGAGGCGCGCTTCCCGTTCGACGAGACGCCCGATCAGCAGCGCGCGATCGACGAGGTGCTGGCGGACCTCGGCAAGCCGAAGCCGATGGACCGCCTGGTGTGCGGCGACGTCGGCTACGGCAAGACCGAGGTCGCGATGCGCGCGGCCTTCATCTGCGTCATGGAGGGGCAGCAGGTCGCCGTGCTGGTGCCGACCACGGTGCTCGCGCAGCAGCACACCGAGACCTTGAAGAAGCGCTTCGCCGGCTACCCCGTGCGGATCGACTCGCTGTCGAGCTTCCACACCAGACGCGAGAACCAGGAGGTGCTCGACCGCCTCAAATCCGGTCAGACCGACGTCGTCGTCGGCACGCACCGCCTGCTGCAGGGCGACGTCGAGTTCGCGAAGCTCGGCCTCCTGGTGGTCGACGAGGAGCACCGCTTCGGCGTGCGCGACAAGGAGCGCATCAAGCAGATGCGCAAGCTGGTCGACGTCCTGACGCTCACCGCGACGCCGATCCCGCGCACGCTCGAGCTGTCGCTGACCGGCATCCGCGACCTGTCCGTGATCGAGACCCCGCCGCTCGACCGCCAGGCGATCCGCACCTACGTCACCAAGTTCGACGACACGGTGATCCGCGAGGCCATGCTGCGCGAGCTGCGCCGCGGCGGGCAGGTGTTCTTCGTGCACAACCGCGTCGAGTCGATCGAGCGCATGGGGGAGAAGCTGCGCGCGCTCGTGCCCGAGGCGAGGATCGGCATCGGGCACGGCCAGATGAAGGCGCACCAGCTCGAGAAGGTGATGCTCGACTTCCTCGAAGCGCGCTTCGACGTGCTGCTGTGCACGGCGATCATCGAGTCGGGCCTCGACATCCCGAACGCGAACACCATCTTCATCAACCGCGCCGATACCTTCGGGCTCGCGCAGCTCTACCAGCTCCGCGGCCGGGTCGGCCGCTCGCCGGCGCGCGCGTACGCCTACCTCCTGATCCCGGGCGAGCGCCTGCTCACGCAGGACGCGCGGCTGCGCCTGCAGGTGCTGCAGGAGCTCGACGACCTCGGCGGCGGCTTCAAGATCGCCGCGCACGACCTCGAGATCCGCGGCGCCGGCAATCTGCTCGGCAAGCAGCAGTCCGGGCACATCACCGCGGTCGGATTCGAGCTCTACACCCAGATGATGGAGCAGGCGGTCCAGGAGCTGCGCGGCGAGCCGCTGGCGGAGGAGATCGAGCCCGAGCTGCAGCTCGGCATCGCGGCGTACATCCCCGAC
Source organism: Thermodesulfobacteriota bacterium (assembly GCA_040755575.1). Classification (GTDB taxonomy): domain Bacteria; phylum Desulfobacterota; class Binatia; order UBA12015; family UBA12015; genus DATCMB01. The sequence continues at coordinate 5,048 of JBFMAS010000536.1, read as the reverse complement.
TCCTACATCGACGACGTGAATCAGCGGCTCACGTGGTACAAGCGTCTCGCGGCGCTCAAGCGACCCGAGGACAGGGAGCCGATCCTCGAGGAGCTGAGCGACCGGTACGGACCGGTTCCGAGCATCGTGGAAACCCTGATCGAGGTGATGGACGTGCGGCGGCGGCTGAAGGGGCTCGGCATCTCCGAGGCCAGGATCCGCGGGCCCCGTCTTGCGCTGCGGATCCACGGGACCTCGCCGCTCGCCGGCGAGGTGCTGGTCGAGCTCGTGCAGGCGCAGGGGCGGCGCTACGCGCTCACGCCCGACGGCACGCTCAGCGTGCCGCTCGAGGGCGGCTCCGAGGAGAGGACGCTCGCCGGCGTGCGGGACGTGCTGGCGCTCCTCGAAGGCCATGCGGCGCGCGCCGGCGAGCGGGCGTCCGTCGCGAGCGCGCGGGAGGCTTCGTCGTGAGCACGCTCGCCAAGCCCTCGCCGCCCGCCGCCGCCGAGCCGCTCTCGGTCGCCGAGCCGCACGTCCACGGCTCCCTGCGTCAGCTCGCGCTCGGCGCGCTGGGCGTCGTGTACGGCGACATCGGCACGTCGCCGCTCTACGCGCTGCGCGAGTGCTTCATCGGCCCGCACGCCGTGGCGATCACGCACGGCAACATCCTCGGCGTGCTGTCGCTCATCTTCTGGTCGCTGGTGATGGTGATCTCCGTCAAGTACCTGACGTTCGTCATGCGCGCGGACAATCAGGGCGAGGGCGGGATCCTCGCCCTGCTCGCGCTGTCGAAGGCCGGCGCCGCGGACCGTACCGCACCGAGCAGTCGATACGGGCTTCTGCTCCTCGGCCTGTTCGGGGCGGCGCTGCTCTATGCCGACGGCATGATCACGCCGGCGATCTCGGTGCTGTCGGCCGTCGAGGGGCTCGGCATCGCGACGAGCGCGTTCGAGCCGTTCATCCTGCCGATCACGGTGATCATCCTGGTCGCTCTGTTCGCCGTCCAGCACCGCGGCACGGCGGGAATCGCCGCGATCTTCGGTCCCGTGATGCTGGCGTGGTTTGCGGTGCTCGGGATCCTCGGCCTGGTCCGGATCGTGGTCCAGCACGGCGACCACATCTCGGTGCTGACGTCGGTCAATCCGCTGTACGCCCTCGCGTTCTTCCGCGAGAACGGCTGGGCCGGCTTCCTCGTGCTCGGCTCGGTGGTGCTGGTCATCACGGGCGGCGAGGCGCTGTACGCCGACATGGGGCACTTCGGCCGGCGTCCGATCCGCGTCGCCTGGTACGCCGTCGTGATGCCCGGGCTGATGCTCAACTACCTGGGACAGGGGGTGCTGCTCCTCGAGAACGGCCAGCAGGTCCGCAATCCGTTCTACGAGCTCGCCCCGGCGTGGGGCCTCTACCCGCTGGTCGCGTTGTCGACCGGTGCCACCATCATCGCGTCGCAAGCCCTGATCTCGGGCGCGTTCTCGCTCACCCAGCAGGCGGTGCAGCTCGGCTTCGTGCCGCGCTTCACGGTGGTGCACACCTCGCAGGCGGCGCACGGTCAGATCTACATCCCGCAGATCAACCACATCCTGATGGTGCTGTGCGTGCTGCTCGTCCTAGGCTTCCAGAGCTCGAGCGCGCTGGCGGGCGCCTACGGCATGGCCGTGACCGGCACGATGGCGATCACCACGCTGCTGTTCTACGCGGTCGCCCGGGAGCGCTGGACGTGGACGCGCGTCGCCACCGTCGCGATCGTCGCCGCGTTCCTGCTCTTCGACGCCGCGTACCTCGGCGCGAACACGCTGAAGCTGTTCGACGGCGGCTGGTTTCCGCTGGTCGTCGGCGCCGTGATCTTCACCGTCATGACGACGTGGAAGCGCGGGCGCGCCGAGCTCGGCCGGCTGCTCCGGCTCGGCAGCCTGCCGATGGACCTGTTCCTCGCCGACCTCGCGACGCAGCAGCCGCCACGCGTGCCCGGCACGGCGGTCTTCATGACGTCCGACACGGGCGGCGTGCCGAACGTGCTGCTGCACCACTTCAAGCACAACAAGGTGCTGCACCAGCGCGTCATCCTGCTGTCGATCGTCACCGAGCGGCGTCCCGAGGTGCCCGCGAGCGAGCGCGTCGACATCGTGCCGCTCGAGCACGGCTTCTACCGCGTCATCGCGCGCTTCGGCTTCATGGAGAAGCCGTCGGTCGACGTCGTGCTGCGCTGCGCGGCGTCGCAGGGGCTCGTGATCGAGGTCCCGTCGACGACCTTCTTCCTCGGTCGCGAGACGCTGCTCGCGACCGGCCGCTCCGGGATGATGACCTGGCGCAAGAAGCTGTTCGCGTTCCTCGCGCGCAACGCGCCCTCGGCGGTGCAGTACTTCGGCATCCCGCCGAACCGGGTGATCGAGCTCGGGGCGCAGTTCGAGCTGTGACGGCGCCCGGCGCCGTGAACGTGGCGCGCGCCGCGGCGCCGGAGTAGGAAGCTTGCCATGGCGGCACTCGACCCGCTGCTCACCCCGCCGCAGAGCAAGGGCCATCTGTCGGTCGCGCGGCTCGCGCGCTGGTGGTACGTCGCGTGCCGCGCGAAGCAGCTCGGCGCGCGGCCGCTCGCGCGCACCGTCCTCGGCGTGCCGATGGTGCTGTTCCGCGCGGCGGGCGGCCGTCCCGCGGCGCTGCTCGACCGCTGTCCGCACCGCAACGTGCCGCTGTCGCTGGGCCGCGTCGTCGGCGACGGACGGCTCGAGTGCGCGTACCACGGCTGGCAGTTCGACGGCGGCGGACGTTGCCGGCTCGTGCCCGGCCTGTGCGACGACGCGAGCGGCGACCCCGGCAGCGAGACCGAAGGCCGCCGCACCTCGTCCTTCGCGGCGCGCGAGCGCGACGGCTTCGTCTGGGTGTACGCGAGCGCCGACGAGGAGCCGCGCGACGAGCCGCCGCCGCTGCCGCACGCCGCCGACGCCGGCTACACGACGGTCGTGCGCGAGCTCGAGATGGAGTGCACGCTGCACGCTGCGCTCGAGAACGCGCTCGACGTCCCGCACACCGCGTTCCTGCACCGCGGCCTGTTCCGCGGTGGCGGCGAGCGTCACGAGATCAAGGCGGTCGTGCGCGCGAGCCGGCGCGGCGTCGAGGCCGAGTACGTCGGCGAGCCGCGGCCGCCCGGGCTCGCCGGACGCCTGCTGTCGCCGAGCGGCGGCATCGTCGAGCACTGGGACCGCTTCCTGCTGCCGTCGATCGCGCAGGTCGAGTACCGCCTGGGCACGGAGAACCACCTGCTCGTCACCTCGCTGTGCACGCCCGTGGGCGACTTCACGACGCGCATGCTCGCGGTGGTGAGCTTTCGCCTGCGCGTTCCCGGCAGCTTCGTGCGGCCGCTCCTGACGCCGGTCGCGATGCGCATCTTCCGTCAGGACGCGAGCATCCTGCGGCTGCAGTCGAGCACCATCCGGCGCTTCGGCGGCGAGCAGTTCATGTCGACCGAGATCGACGTGCTCGGCCCGCACATCTGGCGGCTCCTGAAGCAGGCCGAGGCGGACGCGCTGCCGGCGGGCGACGAGACGACGACGCTGCGCGAGGTGCGGCTCGCGGTGTGAGGCGGGCCCGCGGGACGCCGGTCAGACGAGCCCGAGCCGCGCCGCGACGTTCTCCGCGCGGCGCGCCACGATGTCGCTGCGCAGCCGCGCGCACGCCTCCGGGAAGGCCTTGGTCGGCCCGCGCCAGCGCCAGTCGTCGACCGCGCCGACGTCGGCGGTCGTGCGCAGCGTCGCGAGATCCTTGAACAGCATCGCCGCCTTGCGATTGACGGCGAGGCTCGCCGCCAGGCGTTCCGCGCCGCGCAGGCTCACCTGCCAGCTCTTCGGGTCGTCCGGGACGTCCTCGATGCGGCCGTAGCGCGTCAGGATCGCCGCCGCCGAGCGGGCGCCCCAGCCCGGGATGCCGGGGAAGCCGTCGGCCGCGTCGCCGACCAGCGCGAGCAGGTCGGGGATCGACGCCGGCGGCACGCCGTACTTGTCGATCACCCCCATCTCGTCGCGCACCACGTTGCGCCGACGGTCGACTTGGACCACGCGGGCGTCGCGCACGCACTGCGCGAGGTCCTTGTCCGGCGTGCAGATCAGCACCTGCTCGACGCGGTGATCGGCCGCGGCCACGGCGGCCGCCGAGGCGAGCGCGTCGTCGGCCTCGAGCTCCACCATCGGCCATACCGCCACGCCCATCGCCGCGAGCGCCTGCTCGAGCGGCTCGAACTGCGCGCGCAGCGCGGGGTCGATGCCCTCGCCGGTCTTGTAGCCCGGCCAGAGCTCGTTGCGGAACGACTCGATGACGTGGTCTGTCGCGACGCCGACGTGCGTCGCGCCCGACTCGAGGAGGCTCAGGACCGAGCCCAGCACGCCGCGCAGCGCCGCGACGTCCGTGCCGTCCTCGCCGGCGTGCGAGGGCAGGGCGTAGAAGTGGCGGAACAGCTCGTAGGTCCCGTCGATCAGGTGGACGCGCATGTCCGAGAGATAGCGGAGCGTCGCGTCCGGCGCCGCGCGCACGGGCGGCGGCGCCACGGCCGGTGCCGCGCTGTCCGAGCGCCCGGCCGCGGTGTAAAAGTCATGGGATGAAGACCCACCTCGTCCGCCCGCTCGTCTCGCTGCTGGTGCTGCTCGCCGTCGCCGCCCTCGGCGGGCTCGGCGGGTGCTCGCGCGGCGAGGACAGCGCGGAGAAGGTCGAGGCCGAGATCGCCCGGTACCGGCGCGAGCCCTCGGACGCGCTCGCGGCGCGGATCGACGCGTCCTTCGCGCAGCTCGACGCCGACATCGCGCGCATCCGGGCCGAGGCCGAGCAGGAGGAGGGCGAGGACCGCACCGAGCACCTCGCCCGCGCCGCGGCGCTCGAGGAGCGCCGCGATGGGCTGCGCAAGGACTACTACGCCGCGCGTGTCGAGCGCGCGGCCGAGGCGGCGAAGTCGGCGGCGAAGCAGCTCGGCGAGTCGGTCGGCAAGGGCCTCGAGAGCGCGGGCAAGAAGATCCAGGAGGCGGTCGAGCCGCAGCGTCCGGACCAGTAGGCCGCCGCGCGGCGGCCGGCGGCCGGGGCCCCGCCCC
>JBFMAS010000535.1:0-5583 GCA_040755575.1 Thermodesulfobacteriota bacterium | reverse complement strand
CGCGCGCGCAGCGCGCGGCCGAGCGTCAGCGAGCGGGGGAGTGAGGCTGCACGCGGCTCTGCCGCGTGCAGCGAGGGGGCGGCGCCCCCTCGGAGGAACCAATGAGCTTCGTTCACCTGCACCTGCACACGCAGTTCTCGCTGCTCGACGGCGCCAACAAGATCGGCGAGCTTTTGCCGACGGTCGCCAAGCTCGGCATGCCGGCCGTGGCGATGACCGATCACGGCAACATGTTCGGCGCGGTGCAGTTCTACACCGAGGCGAGCAAGGCCGGCGTGCAGCCGATCATCGGCTGCGAGGTGTACGTCGCGCCGAAGAGCCGCTTCGACAAGAGCTCGGCGCGCGCCGACGACCCCGAGGCGGGCGGCAACTACCACCTGATCCTGCTCGCGCAGAACGAGAAGGGCTACCGCAACCTCTGCCGTCTCGTGACGGCGGGCTACAAGGAGGGCTTCTACTACAAGCCGCGCATCGACAAGGATCTCCTGCGCCAGCTCAACGAGGGCCTGTTCTGCCTGTCGGGCTGCCTCGCGAGCGAGGTCAACCAGGCGATCGCGCGCTCGGACCTGGTGCGCGCGCGCGAGGTGGCGAGCGAGTTCGCGCAGATCTTCTCGGGTGACCGCTACTACGTCGAGATCCAGGACAACCACCTCGAGGAGCAGGTAGCGGCGAACCGCGAGCTCGTCGCGCTCGCCAAGCACCTCGGCCTGCCGCTGATCGCGACCAACGACTGCCATTACCTCCAGCGCGAGGACTCGGAGGCGCACGAGGTCCTGCTCTGCATCCAGACCGGCAAGACGCTGTCCGACCCGAAGCGCTGGAAGTTCGGCACCGACCAGCTGTTCGTCAAGAGCCCCGAGGAGATGCGCGCCGCGTTCGCCGAGTTCCCCGAGGCGATCGACAACACCGTCGACCTCGCCAGGCGCTGCGACTTCAAGATGAGCTTCGGGCAGTACCAGTTCCCGGACTACACGGTGGCGGACGACGAGACGCTCGAAGCGGTGCTCGAGCGCGAGGCGCGCGCGGGGCTCGAGCAGCGCCTCGCCGCGATCCGCGCCCGTGGCGGGAAGCTCGGCGAGGGCGACGTCGCGCGCTATCTCGAGCGCCTGCAGATCGAGCTCGACGTCATCAAGCGCATGGGCTTCGCGGGCTACTTCCTGATCGTCGCGGACTTCATCAACTGGGCGAAGCGCGAGGGCATCCCGGTCGGGCCTGGCCGCGGCTCGGCGGCCGGCAGCCTGGTCGCCTGGGTGCTGCAGATCACCGACCTCGACCCGATCGCGCACGGCCTGCTGTTCGAGCGCTTCCTGAACCCGGAGCGCAAGTCGATGCCCGACATCGACGTCGACTTCTGCTTCGAGCGCCGCGACGAGGTGATCCAGTACGTGCGCCGGAAGTACGGCGACGACCGCGTCGCGCAGATCATCACCTTCGGGTCGCTGAAGGGGAAGGCGGCGCTGAAGGACGTCGGCCGCGTGCTCGACTTCACCTTCGGCGACACCGACCGCCTGGCGAAGCTCTACCCGGCGCCGCGCCAGGGCAAGGAGTTCGCGCTCGAGAAGGCGCTCGAGATGGAGCCCAAGCTGCGCGAGGTGCGGGACAAGGGAGAGCGCGAGGCGAAGCTCTTCACCTACGCGCTGAAGCTCGAAGGGCTGATGCGCCACCACTCGAAGCACGCGGCGGGCATCGTCATCAGCTCGCGGCCGCTGGTCGAGTCGGTGCCGTTGTGCGTCGACAAGGACGGCAACGTCCTGACGCAGTTCTCCGGCACCGACATCGAGAAGATCGGGCTCATCAAGTTCGACTTCCTCGGTCTCAAGAACCTGACCTTGATCCAGAACACGGTGAACCGGATCAAGGCGGGCCGCGGCGTCGAGGTCGACGTGTCGGCGCTGCCGCTCGACGACAGGAAGACCTACAAGCTGCTGGCGCGCGGCGAGACGGTCGGCGTCTTCCAGATGGAGTCGAGCGGCATGCGCGACCTGGTGACACGCGTCAAGCCGACCTGCTTCGAAGACATCGTCGCGATCAACGCGCTGTTCCGCCCGGGCCCGCTCGACTCCGGCATGGTCGACTCGTTCGTCCTGCGCAAGCACGGCCGCGAGGAGATCAGCTACCTGCACCCGCTCCTCGAGCCGATCCTGAAGGAGACCTACGGCATCATGGTCTACCAGGAGCAGGTGATGCAGGCGGCGCAGGTGCTCGCCGGCTACTCGCTCGGCGACGCCGACAACCTGCGTCGCGCGATGGGCAAGAAGAAGGCCGAGGAGATGGCGCGCGAGCGCTCGCGCTTCGTCGAGGGCGCGACGCGCAACGGGCTCTCCGAGAAGCTCGCCGGCGACATCTTCGACCAGATGGAGACCTTCGCCGGCTACGGCTTCAACAAGTCGCACGCGGCGGCCTACGCCCTGGTTTCGTTCCAGACGGCGTATCTGAAGGCGCACTACCCCGAGGAGTTCATCGCCGCCCTGATGACGCTCGAGATGGGCGACGCGGACCGCACGCACAAGAACATCGCCGAGGCGCGCGAGCGGAAGATCGCCGTGCTGCCGCCGGACGTGAACGAGAGCCGCGAGGATTTCACGGTCGTGGAGGGAAAGATCCGCTTCGGCCTCGGCGCGGTGAAGGGCGTCGGTGCCAAGGCGATCGAGGCGATCCTCGCGGCGCGCGACGAGGACGGTCCGTTCCGTGGCCTCGACGACCTGGTGCGGCGCGTGCGCTCGGCGCACGTCAACAGGCGCGTGCTCGAGAGCCTCGTCAAGTGCGGCGCACTGGACTCGACCGGAGTCGACCGCGCGAGCCTGGTGTCGGGCCTCGACGACGTCATGCGCTGGGCGAGCAACGCCGCGATGAACCTCGACCAGCACAGCCTTTTCGGGGCTTTGTCGAACGGCGAGCCCGAGCGCTTCCCGTTCCCGCGCGTCGCCGGCTGGTCGCCGCAGGAGCTGCTCGCCGCCGAGAAGGAGATCCTCGGCTTCTTCATCACCGCGCACCCGCTCGACCGCTACGAGCGCCAGCTCGCGAGGCTCGTCACCTGCCGCACGATCGACCTGCGCAGCCTGCCGAGCCAGCAGAAGGTGACGCTCGCCGGCGTGATCCAGGGTCTACGCTTGAAGAACAGCCGCAAGGGAGACCGCTACGCGACTTTCTTCCTGGAGGACAAGCACGGTATCGTGGAGGTGATCTCGTGGCCCGACACGTTCCGCAAGTTCGAGCCGCTGATCACCGGAAGCGACCCGCTATGCGTGAGCGGACGACTGGACGTGAGCGAGGAGCGGCGACAGATCATCGCCGAGGAGCTGACGCGGCTCGAGGAGGCGCGCGCGCGCGCCATCCGCGAGCTGCAGATCTCGCTCGACGCGCGCCGGGTGACGCGCGAGGACATGGAGCGCCTGCTGCAGACGCTCACGCGCTACCCGGGCCCGTGCCCGGCGTACGTGCACGTCGTCCGCGAGCAGTACGAGACGCGCATCGCGCTCGAGAAGCTCGCCGTCGCGACGACGCACGAGCTGATCGCCGCTCTCGCCGAGAGGGTGCAGGGCGTGGAGGCCCGATTCGTCTCGTGACGCGAGGAGCCGCCGGATGAGCCGCCGGCGCCCCGTCGAGGTGAGGCGCGCCGACGAGCGCGCGCTGCTCGTCGGCGCCGAGCTGACGCGCGGGCGCGACGGCGCGAGCGCGAACGGCGTCGAGGAGTCGCTCGACGAGCGCGCCCCGCTCAGCCGCACGGCGGGCGTCGACGTGGTCGGCCGGACGTGGCAGCGCCGCGCCGTGCCGGACGTCCGCACCTACGTCGGCAAGGGCAAGGTCGAGGAGGTCAAGCAGCTCGCGGGCGAGCTCGACGCCGGCGTGGTCGTGTTCGACGACCCGCTCGCGCCGGCGCAGCAGCGCAACCTCGAGCGCGACATCGGGCTCGGGCCGGGCGGGGAGCCGAACGTCAAGGTGCTCGACCGCAGCCAGCTCATCCTCGACATCTTCGCGCAGCGCGCGCACACGCTCGAGGGCAAGCTGCAGGTCGAGCTCGCGCAGCTCGAGTACCTGCTGCCCCGGCTCACGGGCCACTGGACGCACCTGTCGCGCATCAAGGCCGGCGTCGGCATGCGCGGCCCCGGTGAGACGCAGCTCGAGGTCGACCGCCGGCGCATCCGCGACCGCGTCGCGATGCTGCGCCGCCGCCTGGTCGAGGTGGCGCGCACGCGCCGCCTGCACCGCGACGAGCGTGCGCAGGTCCCGTTCCCGACCATCGTGCTGGTCGGCTACACCAACGCCGGCAAGTCGACGCTCATGCGCCGCCTCACCGGGGCCGACGTGCTGATCGACGACATGCTGTTCGCGACCCTCGACCCGACGGTGCGCCGGATCGCGCTGCCGCGCACCGGGACCGCGCTGCTGTCCGACACCGTCGGCTTCATCCACAAGCTGCCGCACCAGCTCGTCGAGGCGTTCAAGAGCACCCTCGAGGAGGTGCGCACCGCCGACCTGCTGCTGCACGTCGTCGACGCGTCGAGCGAGGCACGCGCGAACCACGTCGCGGTGGTCAAGGGCGTCCTCGCCGAGATCGAGGCCGAGGAGCGTCCGACCCTGCTCGTGCTGAACAAGATCGACCGCCTGAGCGACGAGGCGCGCCGCGCGATCCTGCTCGAGGCGGAGCGCGACGGCGGGGTCGCGGTGTCGGCCGCCGACGGCACCGGGATCGACGAGCTGCGCGAGCGCATCGACGGCATCCTCGACTCGCGCACGACCAAGGCCGAGTTCCGCGTACCGTTCGACCGCGGCGAGGTCCTCGCGCGCTTGCACCGCCACGGCGCGGTGCTCGACGCACGTCAGGACGGCGATGCGACGTTCGTCACCGCCCTGGTGACGCCCAAGCTCGCCGGGCAGATCCGCAAGGCGCTCGGCAGCCGTCCCTGACGGTCGCCGCGCGCCGACGAGCGATGCTCAACATCCCGAACACGCTCACGCTGCTGCGCATCGCCGCCATCCCGGCGATCCTGATCTCGCTCGACGAGGGCAGCCACGGGCTCGCCTTCGCGCTGTTCGTCGCCGCCGGCATCACGGATGGCCTCGACGGGGGCATCGCGCGCATGACCAACACGCGCACGGACCTCGGCTCCTACCTCGACCCGCTCGCCGACAAGGGCCTCGTGCTGAGCTTGCTGATCAAGCTCACGTGGATGGGGATGATCCCGGAGTGGGCGCTGACCATCATCCTGACGCGAGACATCGTGTGCCTGACCGGCTACGCGCTGCTCTTCTTCCTGACGGGCGAGCGCCTCGAGGTGCGGCCCAGCCTGGTCGGCAAGCTCGCGACCGTCCTGCAGCTCACCGGCATCGCCGGCGTGCTGCTCGTGCTGGCCTATCCCGACGTGCGGGGCGCGGTCCCGACCGAGGCGATCTTCATCGCTGCGGCGGCCGCTACGGCGATCGCCGGCGTGCAGTACGTCGGGCGGGGGCTGCGCTGGTACCAGACGCGACCCGCATGAGGATTGCGCTCTCCCGGGCACGGAGGCGCGTCTGCTAGGCTGCCGCGAATGACCCGCGGACCCAAACTCACCACCCCCAATGGCCTTCTGCCGACGATCGCCG
>JBFMAS010000534.1:0-2938 GCA_040755575.1 Thermodesulfobacteriota bacterium | reverse complement strand
GCCGTGCGGCGGGGGACCGTCGATCCTGGGGCGCGGGCCGGGGGGAGGGAGCGGCCGCGCTGCACGGATCCCGTTGCTCGGCGAGTGGGGAGGGAGGGGTCACTCCACCGAGGCGGGACGCGTACGATCGAATCGACCTAGCGCGGGTCGATGCCGAGGATCTCGACCTGGAAGCCGTCGGCCGTCGGGCTGTCGGGCTCCTTGTCCTCGGTGATGCTGCGCACCGTGTAGTAGAGCGTCCCGGTCTCGGCGCCGGCGGGGCGCTCCCAGTGCCAGCTGTCGATCCAGGCGCCGATGCGCTCGATCTCCTCGTCGTCGCAGAGCGTGCCGACGTCCCAGCCGGTCAGCATCGGCACGCCGTACGCGAACGGCACGTCGTCGACCCGGACGTGGTAGATGTGCTGGCTCGGTCCATCGCCGACGCAGACGTTCACGTCGTCCCTCGGGGTGAGCACCACGTCGTTGTCGATCTCGAGCGGCGACTGCCAGTGCCCTTCCTCGATGGTGACCTTCTCCGGCTTCCAGACGCTGACGCTCGAGCCGGTGAGGACGGTCGCGAGGTGGCCGACGCCGTAGCTGCGGTGCGAGTTGTCCTTCAGGATGACGCGCGATCCCCAGCCGATCCGGTTGCCGTTCACCTGCGCCTCGGCGAGGTCGAAGCCGAACTGCAGCAGGTGGTGGTCGTCGTCGTCGAAGGTGACGCCGAAGCCGGTCAGCAGGCGCGCGCGCGGCTCCGTCGGAGCCCTGAAGCCCGCCTGCTTGACGCGGTTGTACCTGCTCTGGACGCGACGATCGAGGAAGACCAGCTTGGCCTCGGCGTCGGCGTGGATCGCGCTCATGTCGATGCGCTGCGGACCCTTGAGCCACGACAGGACCGTGTACTCGTAGCACCAGCGGTAGGCGTCGTCGCCGTTGTGGTCGCTGAGCACGCCGCCCGCCTCCCAGGTGAGGGCGTCGCTGTTGCGCGCGATGTTGAAGATCGTCGAGCCGAGGCCGAGCACGTGGTGGTCGTCGCCGTCGTACTCGACGTGCCAGCCGTTCAGCAGCACCGTCGCGTCCCAGTTGAGGTTCGGCAGCACCGCGAGGTCCTGCAGGCGGACCCCGATGTCCGTCGTGGTCGCGCCATGCGGCGCGCTCGCGCAGGTGAAGCCGTGGTCGACCTTGAGCTCCGGCGCGTCGATCACCCGCCAGCGCTCGCCGGAGATCGTCGCGTCGTCGGCGTACGGCGCCGAGTTCAGGATCTGGTAGAGGCCCTTCGGGGTCTTGAACAGCTTCGGCGACTCGAAGCTGCACGCCTGGACGAGCGGCAGCGCAACCGCCACGAACCCGACGAGGGCGGCAGGCAGACGGAGCGTCGCGCGACGGCGCCGTCCGCGGAGGGGCGCGGCCGGGCGTGTGCCGGGGCGCGCTGCGAGCATCGGGTCCATGGGAGTCGACCTTCCTTTCCTTGCGACGGGGGCGCGCCGCGAGCACCGTTCCATGGTGCGGCGGACGAGCCGGTTCTCGTCGGGAAAGGCGCTACCTTTCGGGTAGCGGCTCGCGACCCGATGGGCGGGCGCTGACGCGCGTCAGACGACGGTCTTCTTCACCGGCACCAGGAGGCAGCCGAGGATCCGCCAGCTGCCGTCGTCCTGGCGCGCCATCAGGTAGAAGGCGTCGACCGCCGTGCCGTCCTCGCTGACCACCGTCACGCGCTGCGTCCACTCGCCGGCGACCAGCTCGAGCTCACCGAACGTGTGGCTGCGCGGCCGGTAGATCGGCGGGTAGTTCTGCGACACCATCAGCATGAAGCTTTCCGGCGTGCCGAAGAGCTGCTGGATCGCCGGCGCTGCGAACGAGAACGCCGTCGCGCCGTCCTTGCGCTTGAAGGCCGAGAGCTGCTGCTCGATGACCCGGCGGATCGCCTGCCGGTCCGCGTGCGACAGCGAGGCCTCGTCGACGGCGATCGCCCGCGCCGTGAAGGCGAACGTCAAGACGGCGAGCACCCAGGAGAGGCGGGCGCGCAGCGATCGCTCGCCGGGAGTTCGCGCCTGCATGGCGACGAACTTGCCGCGCGCGACCGGCTGATGCCACCCCCGATTCCTCCTCAGACGTGGAGGCCGTGCGCCGCCGCGAGGAGGTCGATCGGGTGCTCGACGGTGACCGGCATCCGGCGCACGAGCGCGCCGGCGCGCATCTGCAGCAGGCATCCCGGGTTGGCCGCGGCGACCACGTCGGCGCCGCTCTCGGCGACGCGCCGCATCTTCCGCTCGAGCAGCCGGCCGGCGAGCCCGGGCTCCGTCAGGTTGTAGGTCCCGGCGCTGCCACAGCAGAAATCGGACTCCGGCAAATCGACCAGGCGGAGCGCCGGGATCGCGCCCAGCAGCCGGCGCACCTCCGCTCGTACGCCCTGCGCGTGCGCCAGGTGACAGGGGTCGTGGACGGCGACGGTGCGGGCGAGCGGATGGCGCGCCGGCGGCAGGCCGAGCTCGTCGAGCAGGGCGAGCGGATCGCGTGCGCGTCGCGCGAGGTCCGCCGCCGCCGGGTCGCCGGACAGGAGGCGGCCGTAGTCGCTCAGCAGCGCCCCGCAGCCGGCGGCCGTCGCGACCACCCAGTCCGTCGGGTGCAGGGCGGCCAGCGTGAGCACGTCGCGCGCGAGCGCGCGCGCGCGGGCCTCGTGCCCGAGGTGCAGCGACAGCGCGCCGCAGCAGCCCTGCGCCTGCGGCACCCGGACGCGGACGCCGGCCCGCGCGAGCAGCCCGGCGATCGCCGCGTTGGTGCGCGGGAAGAGGTCGTGCGCGACGCACCCCGTCAGCAGCAGCGCCTCGCCGCGCACGTCGCCCTCGGGCTCGATCACCCGCGGCAGCGCCGACGGCGCGGGACGCAGCGGCCGCAGCGCCGCGGCATAGGACGTCCAGCTCGACGGCACCCGGCGCGCGAGCGCGCGCAGCCAGGGCGC
>JBFMAS010000533.1:0-11726 GCA_040755575.1 Thermodesulfobacteriota bacterium | reverse complement strand
GCGACCATCCGGCGGCCGTACGTGCTCCTGACGCGCACGCCGGAGGGCTGGCTGCTGCCGCCCTTCGTCGACGATCCGACCCTGCTCGACGCACGCACGGCGCCCGCGGGCGTCGCCGTACGTCCGGCCGCCGGCGCGACGACGGAAGCCGTGCAGGAGCGCGCGCTCGGCGCGCCGTCGTCCGCCACCCCGATCGTGCTCGGCAGCGTCACGAGCGTCGGCGGCCGGGTGATCATCGTCGACCTCGGGCCGGAGCGGCGCACCGGCTTCGACCTCGAGCTGCTCGAGGGCTGGGCGAGCGACGTCCGCCTGCCCGCGCTCACGGCGTCGCAGCTCGTCGTGCAGGGTGGCGACCGGCGCTTCGGCCGCATCCAGCTCGCGGGGACGCGCATCGGCGGTGCGAGCGAGATCGAGCTGTCGGCGCAGGACGTGCCGCTCGCGGCCGTGACGCCGTACCTCGAGCAGGCGGATCTGCCCTACGGCTTCTCGGGCGGGACGGCGTCGTTCCTGGCGCGCGTCTCGCTCGGCGGCGCGGGCTGGAGCGCCGACACGACGCTCGCCCTGCACGAGCCCGACGTCGCGGGCGACGAGGCGGTGCTGCGGCGCTCGCTCGGGATGCCCGTCGAGGACGCGCTCGCCGCGCTGCGCGACGCGGACGGCGACGTGACGCTGCGGCTCGCGCTCGGCTCGCGCGGCGACGGGCGCGACGTTCCCGCGATGGTGGCGAACGCCGTACGCGCCGCCGTGGCGCGGGCGCGCCTCGCGCCGATCCCGGAGGAGCCGTTCGAGATCGCCTTCCCGCCCGGCAGCGACGAGCTCGGCATGCGCGCCGCGCAGGAGCTCGGCGAGATCGCCTACGTGCTCGCCACGCGGCGCGACGCCGTGGTCGAGCTGAACGGCGTCGTCTCGCACGACGACCGGCGCTGGCTCGCGGAGCAGCACGCGGCGCGCTACCTCGACGAGCCCGACGGCTTCCTCGGCGTGCTGCGGGCGCTCGGCGTACGGGACCGCAACACGCGCATCCGCGAGGCGCTCGCGGCGCGCCGCGCGGGACGTCCCGGCCGGCTGAGCCCGGACGACGAGGAGGTGCTCCGCGAGCTCGTCGCGTCGGCGCCGCCGATCGACGAGCACCGCCTCGCCGCGCTCGCCGCGGCGCGCTTGACGCGCGTCGCCAACGAGCTCGCCGGCCGGCACGGGGTCTCGCCGGCGCGCATCGTCGTGAACGACCCGCGCACGCTCGAGAGCGCGGCCCCGCCGTCGGTGCACGCGCGGATCGACCTCGACGCGAGCCTCGGGCCGTCGGCGGCGCGCGCGGAGGCGCGGCCATGGTGAGGCTCGTCATGCGCGTCGTGCTGTGGACCGTCGCCGGCGTCGCCGTCGTCGCCGGGCTCACGGCGATCGCCGTCTGGCGGGAGCTGACGCAGGACCTGCCGGCCGTCACCGAGCTGCTCGACTACCGGCCCCCGACCGCGACGCGCGTCTACGCCGCGGACGGCACGCCGATCGGCGAGTTCTACGTCGAGCGCCGCTACCTCGTGCCGATCGCGGCGGTGCCCGAGCACGTCAGGCGGGCCTTCCTCGCGGCCGAGGACGCGGAGTTCTACCGGCACCGCGGCATCGACCCCGCCGGCATCGCTCGTGCGCTGCTCGCGAACTTCCGCAAGGGCGAGATCGTCCAGGGTGCGAGCACGATCACGCAGCAGGTCGTCAAGCAATTGCTGCTGACGCCGGAGCGGAGCCTCGAGCGCAAGTCGAAGGAGCTGATCCTCGCGCTCGAGCTCGAGGCGAAGCTCACCAAGGACGAGATCTTCTATCTCTACCTGAACCACATCTACTTCGGCGCCGGGACGTACGGCATCTCGGCGGCGGCGCTCTCGTTCTTCGACGTCGAGCCGGCCTCGCTCTCGCTCGCGCAGGCCGCGCTGCTCGCCGGGCTGCCGCAGGCGCCGAGCCGCTACGACCCGCGGCGCCATCCCGAGGCGGCGCGGCGGCGCCAGGAGTACGTCCTCGACCGCATGCTCTCGGTGGGCTTCATCGACCGCGCGGAGCACGCCGCCGCGCTCGCGGAGCCGATCACGATCGCGGAGCGCAAGTCGGTGCGCTACGAGGCCGCACCCTGGTACGTCGAGCACGTTCGCACGCTGCTCGAGGAGGAGTACGGCAGCGCGTTCGCGACGCTCGGCCTGCAGGTGCAGACGCCGCTCGACCTCGAGCTTCAGGCGACGGCCGAGGAGGTGCTGCACGAGGGGCTCGCCAGGATCGAGCGCCGGCTCGGGAGGCGCGTCGTGCGGCGGCTCGCGGCGGACGAGGTCGACGAGTTCCTCGCGCGCCAGCGCGTGAGCCGCTCGCGCGAGGGCCCGCAGGAGGCGGTCGTCACGAGCGCCGACGCGAAGGTGATCCGCATCCGCACGCCGTGGGAGGACGGCGTCGTGCCGCGCGCCGACGGCACCGCGAAGCGCGCCGCGGCCTCGTACCGGCGCGGCGACGTCGTCTGGGTCGATCCGGTCACCCGCGGCGACGACGGCGTCATGCGCTTCGCCCTCGACACCGCCCCGCAGATCGAGGGTGCGCTCGTCGCGATCGACCTCGACACGGGTCAGGTGAAGGCGATGGTCGGCGGCGTCGACTTCCGGCGCAGCCAGTTCAACCGCGCCGTGCAGGCGCGCCGCCAGCCGGGCTCGGCGTTCAAGCCCTTCATCTACGCGGCCGCGCTCGACCACGGCTACACGGCGACGACCGTCGTGCACGACGGGCCGATCGCGCTGCCCGACGGCCGGCGCGGCAGCTGGACGCCGAAGAACTTCGACAACCTCTACATGGGCAGCGTGCCGCTGCGTACGGCGCTGGTGAAGTCGCTCAACACGGCGTCGGTCCGCGTCGCGATGGACGTCGGCATCGACCGGCTGCGCGACCACCTGCGCATCTTCGGCTTCCCGACCGAGTTCCCGCGCCACCTGTCGCTGGCGCTCGGCACGAGCGAGGTGACGCTGCTCGACCTGACGCGGGCCTACGGTGTGTTCGCCACCATGGGACGGCGCTTCGATCCCGTGTTCGTGAGCTCGGTGAGCGACGCGTACGGGCAGCCGAGCGACTTCCCGGGCTCGCGGCCGCGCTTCTCACGCGTGCTGAACCCGGCGACGGCCTACGTCGTGGCGGACATGATGCGCGGCGTGATCGAGTCCGGCACCGCGCGCGAGGCGAAGAAGCTCGGCCGCCCGGCCGCCGGCAAGACGGGCACGACCAACGAGTCGATGGACGCCTGGTTCGTCGGCTTCACGCCGGAGCTGCTGGTCGGCGTCTGGGTGGGGTTCGACGCGGAGCGGACGCTCGGCTCGTACACCGGCGGTCGCGCCGCGGCGCCGATCTGGACGGAGTTCATGGAGCGCGCGCTCGAGGGCCGCCCGGTGCGCGAGTTCGCCAAGCCCGACGACGTCACGCTGGTGCGCATCGACGCGGCGACCGGCCTGCTCGCGGTGCAGGGCCGCTCGTCGCGGGTGCAGGCGTTCGTCGCCGGCACCGAGCCGAAGCGCTCCGCGCCGCGTCCCACCGCGGCGCCGGACGCGGTCACCGACGTGCAGCTCGGGGAGCCGGACGGCGATCCGGACCCGCGAGCCGCCCGCCGCTAGCGCCTCGCCGGCTCCCGGCTACTTGCCGTCCTTGGTCGCGAGCATCTCCACCATGTCGACGCAGCGGGTCGCGTAGCCGGCCTCGTTGTCGTACCAGCTCACGACCTTGAAGAAGCGGCTGTTGAGCTCGATGCCCGCGCCGGCGTCGTAGATGCTCGAGCGACGGTCGCCGATGAAGTCGCTCGAGACGACCTCCTCCTCCGTGTAGCCGAGGATGCCGCGCAGCGCGCCCTCGGACGCCTTCTTCATCGCCTCGTTGATCGCCTTGAGGCTCGTGTCCTTGGCGGTCTTGAAGGTGAGGTCGACGACCGAGACGTCGGCGGTCGGCACGCGGAACGCCATGCCGGTGAGCTTGCCCTTGAGCTCGGGGATGGTCAGGGTCACCGCTTTGGCTGCGCCGGTGCTCGCCGGGATGATGTTCATGTAGGCGTTGCGCCCGCCGCGCCAGTCCTTCTTGCTCGGGCCGTCCTGCGTCGGCTGCGTCGCGGTCGCGGCGTGCACCGTGGTCATCAGGCCTTCCTCGAGGCCGAAGGTGTCGTTGATCACCTTGGCGATCGGCGCGAGGCAGTTGGTCGTGCAGCTCGCGTTGCTGATCACGGTGTGCTTCGCCGGGTCGTATTTGTCGTGATTGACGCCGAGGCAGAAGGTCGGCACCTCCTCGGGCGTGCTCTTGGTCGGCGCCGAGATGACGACGCGCCGCGCGCCCGCCGCCAGGTGGGACTTCGCCTTGTCGTAGTCGGTGAACAGCCCGGTCGACTCGAGCACGTAGTCGACGCTCATGCTCTTCCACGGCAGCTTCGCCGGGTCGCGCTCGGAGAGCGTCCTGGTGGTCTTGCCGTTGACGGTGAAGCTGTCCTCGGTCGCCGTGACCTCGGCCTCCTTGCCGTTCAGCCGGAAGCGCCCGTGCGTCGTGTCGTGCTTGAGCAGGTACGCCAGGTTGTCGGCGGGCACCAGGTCGTTCACCGCCACCACCTCGATGCCACGCTCGGCCGCGACACGGTAGAAAAGCCGGCCGATGCGGCCGAAGCCGTTGATGCCAATACGGATCGCCATGCGCTCTCTCCCTCGTGAAATGGGGGCCGTGATCGGGGTCCGGCCGGTCCGGTAGCGGGACTGGCTCTACGATAGGGGGTCGAGCAGTGGTTCTCAATGGCCGACGTGCGCCGACGCCGCGCCGTGCTCGCTACCGGCTCGCGAAGCTTCCCGCACGAACGAGAGCTCCCGGTAGGGCGATGATCCGAACTTCGCTATACGGCGAGCTGGTGCGATCCGAGCTGAACGTCACGGCGCCGAATTGCCACGCGGCCGCTTCGCGGAGCGGCGTCGCGTGACCGAGCGCGACCTCGGCAGCCTGCTCGCGAGCCGCCTGCAGGGCGCGCGCGACGACGCCGAGCGCATCGCGCGCGAGCTCGCGCAGGCGGGGCACCTCGGCCCGGAGCTCGCGACGCGCCTCACCGACGCCGTCGACGGCGCCGTGGAGCGGGCGCGCGACATGGTCGTCGCCGCGCTGCGCGAGCCGCGCCGCCTCCTCGCCACGCTCGACCTCGCGCGCGGCACGGACGCCGTCGAGCACCTCGCCAGGCGCATCGACGCGCTCGAGGACGTGGTCGCCCGGCTGGAGGAGGCGGTGGCGCGGCTCGGCCCCGGCCGCGACCGAGCCGCGCGCGGCTGAGCACGACCGCCGATGCAGCTCTCGACGCTGATCCGCATCCCGCAGACCATGCGCAACCTGCAGCGCCTGCGCGAGATCGTGCGGGTGCTCGTCAAGTATGGCTGGGGCGACCTCGTGCCGCGGCTCGGCTTCGCCGGCTGGGTCGAGCGCCTGCGCCGCCGCCTGCGCGGCGAGGCGGAGGATCCCGCGGCCGAGGCGCTGACCACCGAGCAGCGCATCCGCATGGCCTTCGAGGAGCTCGGTCCGACCTTCATCAAGCTCGGCCAGGTGCTCGCCACGCGCCCCGACCTGATCCCGATGAGCCTCGTCGAGGAGCTGCGCCTGCTGCAGGACCGCGTGCCGCCGTTTCCCGCCGAGCAGGCGCGGCGCGAGATCGAGCGCGAGCTCGGCCGTCCGATCGGCGAGCTGTTCGCGACCTTCGACGACGTGCCGCTCGCCGCCGCGTCGATCGCCCAGGTGCACCGCGCCACGCTGCGCGACGGCACGCAGGTGGTGGTCAAGGTGCGCCGCCCGGGCCTCGAGGCGATCATCGCCAACGACCTCGACATCCTGATCGCGCTCGCCGGGCTGCTCGAGGACAACCTGCCCGAGGCGCGGCAGTTCTCGCCGCGCGCGATCGCCGAGGAGTTCCGGCGCTCGATCGGCCACGAGATCGACCTCACGCGCGAGGCGCGCAACATCGAGCGCTTCGCGCGCAACTTCCGCGGCGACCGCAGCATCTGCGTCCTGAAGACCTATCCCGAGCTGTCGAGCCGTGCCGTGCTGACGCTCGAGTTCATCGACGGCATCAAGGCGTCCGACGTCGCCGCGCTCGAGGCGGCCGGCATCGACCGCTCGGCGCTCGCGCGGCGCGGCGTCGAGCTCGTCGTGCGGCAGGTGTTCCAGCACGGCTTCTTCCACGCCGACCCGCACCCCGGGAACGTCTTCATCCTGCGCGACGGCCGCATCGCCCCGATCGACATGGGGATGATGGGCGTCCTCGACCGCGACATGCGGGACGCCCTGCTCGAGCTCATGACGGGCGTGCTCCTCGGCGACGCGGGCAAGATCGTCGGCCTGTTCCAGCGTCTCGCGCTGGTCGACGAGCGCGCCGACCTCCCCGCGCTGCGCCGCGACGCGCAGGAGATGATCGACGCGTACCGGGAGCTGCCGCTCGAGGAGGTCGACATCGGCGCGTTCGTCGGCGAGCTGTTCGACGTGCTCGCGCGCCACCAGGTGCTGGTGCCGCCCGAGCTGCTCTTGACGGGCAAGGCGCTCGCCACCGTCGAGGGCCTGGCGCGCATCCTCGACCCGCGCCTCGACCCGATGCAGGCGATGCGCCCGCTCGTGCTGCGCTTCTACCTCGAGCGCCTCGCCGACCCGCGCTTCCTCGCGCGCGACGCGATCCGCGCCGGCGAGGAGACGGTGACGCTGCTCGCCCGCCTGCCGCGCGAGCTGACCGCGATCCTCGCGAGCCTGCGCAGCGGCCACTTCCGCGTCGTCGCGCACGTCGAGGGTCAGGACCGCGCCGTGCTGGAGCGCGCGCGCGGCACGAACCGCCTGGCTCTGAGCCTCATGATCAGCGCGCTGATCGTCGGCTCCGCGATGCTGCTCGCAGCGGGCGGCGGGCCGAGCATCCTCGGCATCCCGGGCAGCGCGCTGCTTGGAGCCCTCGGCCTGCTCACGGCGGGCGGTGGGTACCTGATCGTGGCGTGGGGGTTCCTGCGCTCGGGGAGGTTCTGAGGCGGTCGGTGCCGACCGCCGCGTGCACCACCTGCTAGTGGTCCGTCCGCGGCGCTGCCGACGAAGGTCGCGACGGCCGCGACGCCGACGAGCGCGACGGCGACCGCGAGCAGCAGCCGGGGTCGCGTGCACCTCGGCGACGAGCGCCGCGAGCTCGGAATGTGCGCACGACGCTGGACCCCCGCGGCCGAAGTGAGGGACGCCGCCCTGCCGCCGGTGTCGCGCCCGCGACGAGTGCGAACGCCGAGGCGAGCCCCACCGGCTCCGCCGACGCACCATCGTAAAACGGCGATTGACCCTGGAAGTCCTTCGCCATACACCAGGCCCGATGGCCGCGCCGGAAGCTCGCGACGCCAGCGACCGTCGCTGGCGGGGGTTCGTCGACGCGAGCGCGCGCCTGGCCGGGGACGCCGAGCCAGCCGACGTCTTCTCGGCCATCCTCGACGCGGTCATCACGCTGCTCGACCTCGAGGCCGCGAGCATCGGGCTCGTCGATCCTACGGGCTCGCGCGTGCGCTTCGTGCTGTCGCGCGGGCCCGCGAAGCTCGACGAGTTCGAGGTCGAGACCGGGGTCGGGATCGCGGGCTGGGTCGCGAAGTACGGCCAGGGCGTGCTGGTCAACGACGTGTCGCGCGACCCGCGCTTCTTCAAGGGCATCGACGAGCGCAGCGGCTTCCAGACGCGCGCCATCCTGTGCGCGCCGCTGCGCTTCGGCAGCCGGGTGCTCGGCATCATCGAGGCGATCAATCCGAGGCGCGCCGCCGGCTTCACCGACTCCGACCTGGAGCTCCTGACCGCGTTCGGCGACGTCGCCGCGAGCGCGCTCGAGCGCGCCCGCACGGTGTCCGCGCTGCGCGGCTCCAACGCCGAGCTGCGCGCCGCGGCGGGCGAGCGCTACAAGCTCGTCCTCGGTCCGAGCGGCGCGATGCAGAGCGTGCTCGACCTCGCGCGCACGGCGGCGGAGTCGTCGAGCACGGTGCTGCTGCTCGGCGAGAGCGGCACCGGCAAGGAGGTGGTCGCGCGAGCGATCCACCAGTGGAGCGCGCGGGCGAACGGACCGATCGTCGCCGTCAACTGCACGGCGCTCAGCCCGGAGCTGCTCGAGAGCGAGCTCTTCGGACACGAGCGCGGCTCCTTCACCGGCGCGATCGCGCAGCGCAAGGGCCGCTTCGAGATCGCCGACGGCGGCACGCTGTTCCTCGACGAGATCGGCGACCTCGCACCGTCGCTGCAGGCGAAGCTGCTACGCGCGCTGCAGGACCGCGAGTTCCAGCGCGTCGGCGGCGAGAAGACGATCCGCGTCGACGTGCGCATCGTCGCGGCGACCAACCGCGACCTGCGCGAGGCCGTGCGCGCACGCACCTTCCGCGAGGACCTCTACTACCGGCTGAACGTCATCACCATCGACCTGCCGCCGCTGCGCGAGCGCACGGAGGACGTGCCGGGACTGGTCGAGCACTTCGTCAAGCACTTCTGCCAGGAGATGAAGCGGCCGCTGCTCTCGATGTCGGCGGAAGCGCTCGCCTGCCTGCGCGCCTATCCGTGGCCGGGCAACGTGCGCGAGCTGCAGAACGCGGTCGAGCGCGCGATCGTGCTCTCGAAGGGGCCCGAGATCCGCGTCGCCGACCTGCCGCGCGACATCCGCGAGCCCTTCTTCGCGCCCACGTCGGCGAACGGCGGCGACGACGGCGTGCCCGAGGACCTCGAGCTGCGCGCCGCGATCGACGCCTTCACCCGGCTGCGCATCGAGCGCACGCTCGCCTCGGCGGGGGGCAGCCAGACGGAAGCGGCGCGACGCCTCGGCCTGCCCCAATCGAACCTGTCCCGCCTGATGAAGCGCCTCGGGCTGCGATGAGCCCCGCCGGGCGGTATCGGCTGGTCTGCGTCGCGGCCGGCCTCGCCGCCGCCTGGATCCCGTTCCTGCTGCATGGCCCGGTCGCGGAGAAGCTCGCGCGCGTCCGCCTGAACGGCGCGGTCGCCGTGTGGGGCTGGTACGTCGCGCGCATGCTGATCGGCGTCGTCGTCGCGACCGCCACGTGGCCGCGACCGTGGTGGCTGCGCGGCGCGCTGTTCGGCGCGCTCCTCATGCTGCCGCCCGGGATCGTGTCGCTCGCGACGCCGGGCTGCGGACCCGACTGCGCCGGGCTCAACGTCACGACGGGTGCGCTGGTCGGCGTCCTGGCCGGCGGCGCGGCACGGCTCGTGACCGGGAGGGACCACGCGTGAGCGCGCCGCGCACGCTCGACCGGCGGCGCGCGTCGGTGCTGTTCGCCGACATCGTCGGCTTCACGCCGCTCTGCGAGCGGGCGGGCGTCGAGCACGCGTACGCGATCGTCACCGGCTGCCTCAAGCTGCTCGACGGCGTCGCGCGCCGGCACGGCGGCGTCGTCGACAAGTACCTCGGCGACGCGCTGATGGCCGTGTTCGGCGTCCCGGCGCCGCTCGACAACCCGTCCGCCGCCGCGATCGAGATGCAGCGCACGGTCGAGGCGTACAACCGTCAAGTCCAGACACCGGTGCCGCTCGCGCTCAAGGCCGGCGTCAACAGCGGCATGATGACGGCCGGCGACCTGCGCAGCGACGTGGTGCGCGAGTTCCACGTCATGGGCGATGCCGTCAACGTCGCGGCTCGCCTGAAGGAGCGCTCGTCCCCGGGCACGGTCTACGTCGGGGGCGACGCGGCCGACGACGCGCGAGCGACGTTCGTCTTCGAGCCGCTCGAGCCGCTCGCGCTCAAGGGCAAGTCGGTGAGCGTGGCGGCGTACTCGGTGCGCGGCGCGGCCGACGACGCGCACGCCGCATGGCCCCAGGCGATGGTGTTCACGCCGCTCGTCGGCCGCGCGCACGAGCTCGACGAGCTGCGCGCGGCGCTGCTCGGGCTCTCGAGCGGCGCGGGCGGCGTCGTGACGCTGCTCGGCGAGGCGGGGGCGGGCAAGACGCGGCTCCTGCACGAGGTCGCGGAAGAGCTCGCCCGCGAGCCCGAGCTGGCCTCGGCGATCGAGCTTCGCGCCGCACGCTCGCTCGACGCCGCGCTCGCGGCGCTCGGGAGCGCGGCTCGCCCCGTCGCCCTCGCGCTCGACGATGCGCATGAGCCGCTCGACCCGGACGCGCTGTCCGCGCTGTGTGCGCTCGCGCCCACGCGCCCCGCCCTGCTGCTCGTCGCGACGCGCGACGAGCGGACGGCGGCGCGCGTCCACGAGGCCGCGGCGCGGCGCGGCGTGCGCGCGCGCGGCGTGCCGGTGGAGGCGCTGCCGGAGCACGACGCGCGGCGGCTCCTCGCCCACGTCGAGGCGGAATCGCCGCTCGGCGAGGACGCGCGGCAGCTCGTCCTCGAGCGCTCGCGCGGCAACCCGTTCCGGCTGATCTTCGGCGCGCTGCTCGCACCGGCGCTCGAGTCCGAGCGCGGCCACGAGGGCGAGGTCGAGCGCAGCGGCGAGGCCGAGCGGCGCCGCGCGACCGTGATGTTCGCCGACATCTCCGGCTTCACCGCGCTCTCCGAGCGGCTCGACCCGGCGGACGCGTACGACGCCGTCACCGGCTGCCTGCGCCTCCTGCACGCGACCGCCGAGAAATGGGGCGGCACCGTCGACAAGTACCTGGGCGACGCGATCATGGCGGTGTTCGGGGTGCCGATCGCGATCGAGGACGCGCCGTGCGCCGCGGTCAACGCCGCGATCGAGATGCGCCGCAACGTGCGCGCCTACAACGAGCGCCGCGCGCTCGCGACGCCGCTCGACGTGCACATCGGCATCGACACCGGCCTCGGCATCGCGGGCGAGGTGAGCGGCCCTCTGCTGCGCGAGTTCGCGCTCATGGGCGAGTCGGTCGGGCGCGCGTCGCGCCTCACCTCGCTCGCGCCGAACGGCCGCATCTACCTCGGCCACGAGACCGTGCTCGCGACGCGCGACCGCTTCGCCGTGCGACCGGTGGACGCCGGCACGGAGCGGGGGGCGGCGCCCGCGGAGGCGGCGTACGAGCTCCTGTCCGAGCACGTCCAGGTGCACCGTCCGCGGCTCGGCCGCGGCGAGACCCTGTTCACGGAGCTGGTCGGGCGCGAGCGCGAGCTCGACGTGCTGCGCACCGCGGTCGACGAGGCCGCGGCCGGACGCGGCGGCGTCGTCGCGCTGTTCGGCGAGCCCGGCATCGGCAAGTCGCGGCTGCTCGACGAGCTGCGCACGCACGCCGCGGCGCGCGGCGTACGCTCGCTCGAGGCGCGCTCGCTCGCGATCGGCGCGCCGCTGCGCTTCCATCCCTTCGTCGACCTGCTGCAGGCCTTCGCGGGCATCGTCCACGACGACGACGAGGCCGCGCTCGGGAAGCTGCGCGACGCGAGCCGCGGGGTGGTGGGCGACGCCGCGGAGGAGCTGCTGCCGTTTCTCGGCGTCGTGCTCGCGCTGCGGCTGCCGCCCGCGCTGCAGGCGCGCGTCGACGCCGTCAAGGGCGACGCGCTCGACCGCGTCGTCGTGCGCGCCATGCGCGACCTGCTCGAAGGCATCGCGGCCGCCGGACCGCTCGCCGTCGTCTTCGAGGACCTGCACTGGGCCGACCGCTCGTCGGTCGAGATGCTGTCGAGCCTGCTGCGGGCGAGCCTCGCGGCGCCGATCCTGCTGGTGTTCGCCGCGCGACCGGGCTTCGCCCAGACCGCCGAGGCGGTCGCGGCCGCCGCGGAAACCGGGGCCAGCGACCGCATCCGGAGGCTCGACCGC
>JBFMAS010000532.1:0-3589 GCA_040755575.1 Thermodesulfobacteriota bacterium | reverse complement strand
GTGCGTGCACGATGGTATTGACCGCGCCCGCGAGGCGCGCGACCGGCGTCACGCGATCGAGGTGCGGGATGACCGCCTCCTTGTGCGGGATGGTGACGTTCAGCCCGGCGAGGCCGAGCGCGCGCACCGCCGCCACCGCCGCCGCCACCGCCCCCGGGCGGACGTGAAAAGCGCAGTAGGCGTACGGCAGGCCGAGCGCGCGGAAGGCCGCGTTGTGCATCGCCGGCGAGCGCGAGTGCGCGATCGGATCGCCGATCACCCCCACGATCCGCGTCGCCGCCGTGATCGGCACCCGGGCCACCGCCATCGCGCGCATGTAACCGGCCCGCCCCCGCGCGGGCAAACCCGCACCCGCACCCGAGCCCGGTTCCCTCTGCGGGTCAGCCGACTATACTCGGGGGTCGGGAGCGAGGGGCGAGGACCAGGTGGAGATCCAGAAGGTCCTGATCATGACCGGCGGGGGCGACGCCCCGGGGCTGAACGCGGTCATCCGGGCGGCCGTCAAGCGCGCCATCAAGGGCTACGACTGGCAGGTGATCGGCAGCGTCGAGGCCTTCAACGGCGTGCTCGACGACCCGATGCGGCTCGTGCCGCTCGACCTCGCGTCGGTGCGCGGCCTGCTGCTGCGCGGCGGCACGATCCTCGGCACGAGCAACACCGGCGGGCCCTTCGAGTTCCCGCTCAAGCGCCCGGACGGCACCTACGACGTCGTCGACCGCTCCGACGAGCTCATCCGCCGCCTGCACCGCATCGGCGTCGACGCCGTGATCAGCGTCGGCGGCGACGGCTCGCAGCGCATCGCGCAGGCGCTCTACGACAAGGGCCTGCCGATCGTCGGCGTTCCGAAGACGATCGACAACGACCTCGACGCGACGGAGATGACCTTCGGCTTCCAGACCGCCGTCGAGACCGCGACCGACGCGATCGACAAGCTGCACTCGACCGCCGAGAGCCACGACCGCGTGATGATCCTCGAGGTGATGGGGCGCGACGCCGGCTGGATCGCGCTGTGCTCCGGCATCGCGGGCGGCGCGGACACGATCCTGCTGCCGGAGATCCCGTTCGAGGTCGACAGCATCGCGATGCACATCAAGCGCCGGCGCAAGGCCGGCAGCCACTTCGCGATCGTGGTGGTCGCGGAGGGGGCGTTCCCGCGCGGCGGCACCGCGCTGACCGTGAAGGAGCGTCAGCCCGGGCAGCCGAATCCGATCCTGGGCGGGGTCGGGACGTGGCTCGGCGGCGAGCTCGAGGCCCGCGGCTTCCGCCAGACGCGCGTCTGCGTGCTGGGCCACCTGCAGCGCGGCGGCATCCCGTCGCCGATGGACCGGCTCCTCGCGACGCGCTTCGGGGTCGCGGCCGTCGACCTGATCGCCGAGGGCAAGTTCGGCCACATGGTCGCGCTGCGCTCGGACGACATCGTCGCGATCCCGATCAAGGACGCGATCAGCCGCTACCGCAACGTGAACCTCGACCACAACCTCCTGCGGACGGCGCGCGGCCTCGGCATCTGCCTCGGGGATTGAAGGGAGCGGCGCTCCCGGATAAGCCGGCTCGACCGGCATGCAGAGTCGCCCCCGCTCCCGATCGCGCGCGATCGCCGTCGTCGCGCGCGTCCTCGCGCTCACCACGGTCCTCGCCGGCACGGCGGGCGTCGGCGACGCCGCACCGCCGCGCATCGGCGGCCGTCTCGAGGGCCTCGGCGTCGTGCGCCTCGACCACCCGAGCCGCCGCCAGCGTCCGCTGGCACGGATCGACCTGTGGGCCGAGCAGGCGGTGACGTCGCGCCTGCGCTGGAAGCTCGCCACCATCGGCCGCTGGGGCGGCACGCTCGAGAACGCGACCGGGGCCGGGCTGATCGACTACGGGCACACCTTCCAGAACGTCGACCCGTCGCTGCAGCTCGACGAGGCGTGGGTCGAGTGGCTCGGCGACTCGTTCGACGTCAAGATAGGAAACCAGCGCTTCACCTGGGGCCGCCTGGACGGCGTCAAGCCGAACGACCAGCTCAACCCGCTGCGCTACTACGACCCGTTCATCACCGACGAGAACGATTCGAAGATCGCCGTGCCGTCGCTCGCGCTGTCGTACTACCCGCCGTCGGCGTGGAGCTCGCGGCTGGCGGAGGAGCCGCGCGTGACGCTCGTCTGGCAGCCGATCGCGGTGCCGTTCCTGTTCCCCGAGCAGGACGAGCGCTGGTTCCCGCCGGCCGCGTCACCCGACGGTGCGCTCTTCATCCCGGACCTGGTGATCGAGCGCGACGGACGGCCGGTGCAGCTCTGCCCCTGCCTGATCGACGTCGAGCAGCAGCTCGAGAACGCGCCGCCGCCCGCGCGGCGGTTCGACAACGGCAACGTCGGGCTGCGCGTCTCGGGCCGCACGCGCGGCGTCGACTGGGCGGCGGTGTTCTACGACGGCTACGACCCCGCCGCGTCCTTCAGCGTGCCGATCTCGCTCACCATCGACGGCGCGAGCGCGGGCGTCCTGCAGGGCACGGCGAACACCAAGCTGCGCCCCGCGTACCTGCGCTACCAGTCGCTCGGCGCCGACGCGTCGACGGTGTTCGGCGGCCTCACCACCCGCTTCGAGGCGGCGTGGCGCTTCCGCCGGCCCTACCCGCGCGACGTCCGCCGCCTGTCGGACGACGTGCTGGAGAGCCCGCAGGCGGTCGACGCGCTGCTCGCCGGCGAGACCGTCACGGTCGACGCCTTCGTGCAGCGCGACGCGGTCGAGTGGGGCGTCGGGGCCGACTACCTGGTCGACGGCTGGCTGCCGCTCGTCGAGCTCTACCAGATCATCCTGCTGCACAACGACACGCCGCTCTTGATCCGCGACGTCGACAGCCGCCTCACGGCGAGCCTGCGCAAGCACTGGCTGGCGGACCGTCTCGAGACCAAGCTCGTCGGCCTGTGGGGCATCGAGAGCGGCTACGAGCTGGTACGCCTCGAGACGACCTACGCGGTGACGGACGCGCTCGAGCTGCGCGCCGGCGTGCTCGGCATCTGGGGCAACGCGTTCTCGCTGATCGGCGAGTTCAAGAAGAACAGCGAGGCGTACGCGCGGATCCGCTACAGCTTCTGAGCGCCGCGTCCCTCCCTCACGGGCGGGGTGCGGCGTGCGCGACCGGCTGCGCCCCCGCGCCGTCCGCGCGCCGCACGAGGCTCATCCGCGGCAGCGCGCTCGTCGCGACGACGTCGTAGCCGGAGCTCGCCGCCTCGCCCGCCCACGCGGCAGCCGCCGGGGTCTCGTAGTAGGCGGGCGCGAGCAGGATCCAGTCGGGCGTCCGGCCGCCGTCCTCGGGCCGCGCGACCGCCACCTCCGCGGCGACCACGCTCGCGCCGCCGAGCTTCCAGAGCGCCGCCGGCTGGAACCACAGCGGCACGACGACGCGCTCCTCGGGCTTCATCGTACGGGCCGCGTGCTCGAGCCACGGCAGCACGGTCCGCGCGCCGCCCTCGAAGAGCACGGCGTAGTGCTCGCTGCTGCCGCCCGAGCCGCGCCGCAGCGCGCCGGCCGCGAGCACGACCAGCACGGCCGTCGCGAGCGTCCCGGCGAGCACGGGCCGCGGCGCGGGCAGCCAGCGCACGAGCGC
>JBFMAS010000531.1:0-14002 GCA_040755575.1 Thermodesulfobacteriota bacterium | reverse complement strand
GAGGGGGATTGGCGTGGCTTCAGCTCACCGCGCCCGCTTCCTTGAAGCGCGCGATGTCCTCCCAGGAGTAGCCGAGCTCGAGCAGCACGGCCTCGGTGTCCTGGCCGAGCTCCGGGGCACAGCCACGGGACTCGACGGGCCGGCCGCCGAGCTGCACCGGGCTCGCGACCGTGTGGAAGGCGCCGTGCTGCGGGTGTGAGCCCGGCACGAGGTAGCCGTTGGCTTGCGTCTGCACGTCGCGTGCGACCTCGGCCGGCGTCTGCATCGGCGCCCACACGCAGCCCGCGTCGGTCAGGCGCTGCGCCCAGTCCGCGAAGTCACGCTCGAGGAAGATCGCGTCGATGCGCGCGATCACGTCGCCGCGGTTCTGGTAGCGGGCGAGCGCGGTCGCGAACCTCGGATCCGTCACGAGCTCGTCGTGGCCGAGCGCGGCGACGAAGCCGTCCCAGTAGCGGTCGGGCTGCAGCATGTTGCAGAACAGCCAGCGGCCGTCGCGCGTGCGGTAGGAGTTGACCAGCGGGTTCGGGTTCTCGGTGCGCGGGAAGCGCGGCATCTCGGCGCCGTGCAGGTGCGCGGCCAGGATGTCCGGTGCGAGCACCCAGCACGCGGTGCCGAGCAGCGAGACGTCGACCGTCGTCCCCTTGCCCGTGCGCTCGCGCTCGAAAAGCGCCGCGGCGACGCCGCCCGCCGCGAACATGCCGCCGATCGAGTCGCCGAAGGCGGCGCTCTGCATCACGGGCGCGGTCGCGTCGGGCGGCGTGAGGCGCATCGCAATCCCGCCGCGAGACCAGAAGGACGCTGCGTCGAAGCCCGCGCTCTCGCGGTCCGGCCCGTTCTGACCCTGGCCGTGCCCCTTGGCGTAGACGAGGCGCGGGTTGATCGCGTGCAGGTGCTCGACGTCGATCCGCAGGCGCCGGCGTGCCGCGGGCAGGAAGCTCGTGATGTACACGTCGGCCGTCTCGACGAGCCGGTAGAGCAGCTCGCGGCCGGCGTCGGTGCCGAGGTCGATGCCGACGCTCCTCTTGCCGCGGTTGGCGTGCTCGACCATGTAATTGACGCCCTGGCCGCCGGGCAGCATGCCGCTCGTCAGGAGCCCGCGGAGCGGATCGCCGCGCGTCGGGTGCTCGACCTTGATCACCTCGGCGCCCCAGTCGGCGAGCACCGTCCCGCACGAGGGGACGAAGAACCACTCCGCGACCTCGATCACCCGGATGCCGTCGAGCGCGTGCAGCGCCATGCGAAGACCCTCCCCGCGCGTCCGGTCGCGGTGCGAGCCAGGGCGCGCGTCCCGGTCTATGGCGGAGCGCAGGCGGGATGCAAGGCGCCGCAGCCGCTATCGTGCCGCGCGCTCTTCGCCGAAAGAGAAAAATGCGCTACCTTGCGCGCGGCGGGTGCATCACGAGGAGGTGGGGTATGAGGGGCGGCGGCAGACGGGGCGCGGCGGCGCTCGTAGTGGCCCTCGCGTTCTGCGCGGCGGCATGCGGCGGTGGCGGAGGCGACGATCCCGGCAGCAAGCTGCCGAATCCCGTACCACCAGCGGGCACCGAGGTGTCCGGCCTGACGGGGCCCGAAGGGCTGACCTTCGACAGCAACGGCGTGCTCTACGTCGGCAGCACGACCGGACGCATCACGCGCGTCTACCCGGAAGGCTTCACGGACGTGTTCGCGGAGACGGGGCGCAGCCTCGCCGGCCTCGCGACCGGGCCGCAGAACGAGATCTTCGCCGCGGCGTTCTCGACCGGCGAGGTCATCGCGGTGTCACAGGACGGCGTGATGCGCGTCGCGACGAGCGGCCTCGATGGTCCGAACGGGATCGTGTTCGATCGCTTCCAGCGGGCGCTGGTGTCGGCGTTCGGCCTCGGCGGCCGCCCGCAGGTCGCGATGATCGAGTTCGACGGCACGTACCAGACGCTGACGCGCGAGATCCCGTCGCCGAACGGCATGGCGTTCGGCACGGACGGCCTGCTCTACGTCGCCGATACCTTCAACAACCGCGTCGTGCGGATGCAGCAGAGCGACGACGGCGAGCTGAGCCTGCCGGAGGTCTATGCCAGCGGCCTCGGCTTTCCGGACGGCATCGCGTTCGACGACCGCGGCAACCTGTTCGTCGCCGGTGCGGGCTCGGTGTGGGTGGTGATCCCCGACGAGGCGCCCGCGGCGCGGCCGTTCGTCACGTCGGGCGACGTGAACGGTCCGGCGAGCCTCGCCTTCGGCTTCGGCACGAGCCGCGACCGCTCGCGCCTCTACTTCACCAACTACGGCTACCCGCTGCTCGGCAGCGGCACGACGGTCGCGTCGGTCCGGGTCGGCATCGCGGGCAACCGGCTGTACGCGCCATGACGGCGCGCCCGCTCACGGAGCCGCGGCGGCGAGCCCGCCGCCGCGCTCCAGCAGCGCGAGCTTGTTGCGCGCCGCCTTCCCCATTTTGGTGCGCGGCGACTGCTTGACGATCTGCCGCAGCAGCTCGGCGGCCGCGCCCCGCGTCCCCGGCTGCTCGGCGAGGTTGAACGCGACGTAGAACAGCTCCTCGGGACCGAGGATGCGGACGCGGCGCAGCCGCTCGGCGATCGGGAACGTCCCGCGCTCGAGCGTCGCGAGGTCCGCGTCCTCGAGCAGCCCGGCGACGAAGCGCTGCTCCGCCGCGGACGGCTTCACCTGGTGCACGGCGGCGCCGAGCGCGCGCACCGCCGTCGAGCGCACCCGGCCGCTCGAGGCGCGCGCGAGCTCGAGCAGCGCCTTGCGCAGCTCGGGCCGGGCTAGCGTCGCCGCCAGGTCGAGAAGTGCGAGACACGTCGGCTCGTCGGCACGCAGCGCTTCGTCGCCCAGCCGCGCGGCGAGCCGCCCGGCGACCGCGATCCGCCACGAGTCGTCCGCCTGCGCGCTCGCCGCGACGAGCGCCTGCGCAGCCTCGCGCACCGCCTCGCCGTCGCTCGAGCCGAGCAGCCGGACCAGCGCGTCGCGCGACCGCTTGCCCTGCTGCTGCGCCATCCACGCGGCGACCGGACCGCGCTTGCGCCGCTCGAGCTTCGGCAAGAGCGCCGCCGCGGCCGCGACGGCCGTCGCCCCGGCGTCGGCGAGGATGCGCTCGGCGCGCTCCCGCGCGGGCGACTGCGGCGCGGCGACGAACGGGACGATGGCCGGCAGCAGGGCGTCGTCGCGCACCTTCTCGGCGTAGGCGAGGCCGAACTCCTGCAGCACGGCGTTGCCCGACTCGAGCGCCGCCGCCACAGCCTCGATCGCGGCCGGCTCGTCGCAGCCGAGCTCCGCGAGCACCAGGATCGCCGCCGAGCGGAGCTGCATGTCGCCCTCGCGGGCGAGCGCCACGAGCTTGCGTTGCGTCGCGTCCATGGCCGCGAGATCGCATGCCGGACCGCGCGCGCTCAAGCCCGGCGGGTCGCGCTCAGGCGGCCGCCGATTCGAGGTTCCGGCCGCGGCGAGCGAGCTGCTATGCAGCCGTCGATGCCCCTCGCCTCCGCGCGGCGCCCGGCCGCGGTCCTCGTCCTCCTGCTCGCGACCCTTGCCCCGGCGCGCGCCGCGGCCGAGCCGGTGCGCGTCTTCCTCGTCGGCCACAAGCAGCGCGTCGCCGACGCGCAGACGGTGGCGACGTTCCGCGCCAAGATCCTGGCGCTGGTCGACGCGAGGCTGCGCACGCCGGACCTCGTCCAGGCCGGCGTCGACGACGTCGCGAGCCATCTCGCGCCGGGCGACGCGGATGCGCCCGCGCTCGCGGTCGTGCACTTCCCCGAGGCGACCGGCCTGGTCGCGGGGCTGATCGGCTCGCGCGGCGAAGCGGCGCGCGACGCCGGCTCCTCGACCGAGGCGTTCGCGAGCCTGCTGGGACCGTACGGCGACGTCATCGCGCACTACGGCGCCGTCTTTCCGGAGCTGCAGCCGCAGCCGATCCGCGCGCTCATCCTCGCGCTCACCGACGTGCTGTACCGGGCGGTGTACGAGACCTTCCGCGAGGTCGCGATGCGCTACGGCGTCCACGTCAGCGTGTCGTTCGACGCGGCACCCGCCCGCCGCGTCGCCGCCGCCGACGAGCCCGAGCTGGTCGCCTTGCTGCGCGACCCGGACGAGCCCGACCGCGACTACGCCTACGTCGCGACCTCGGCGCTGCCGCGCAACTTCGTCTTCCTGTTCGCCCCCGACGGCGAGCTGCTGGTGCCGGACGGCGAGGGCGGCCTCCTGCGCGCACCGAGCGAAACAGGCGGCGAGCTCCGAGGCATCCCCAAGGCATACTTGACGCCGATCGAGCAGACCCTCGACAAGCCGGGCGGCGGGCTGAGCCTCGCCTCGGCCTCGCTGCGCGACCTCGACGTCCTCGACACGCCGGTCGGCGCGATCGGCGTGGTGATCTCCAAGGACGCCTGGATGCCGGACGTCAACGAGCGCTACGACTTGAAGGGCGCGAGCTTCCTGCTGCAGTCGGAGGCGTTCAGCTCGTGGGCGTACGACACGACGGAGTGGGCGCCCGACGTGTTCAAGTCGGGGGGCTACGCGAACCTGCAGACCCGTGGCGGCTTCCTGTACAACGTCGCGCCGAGCCTGACGGGGAACCTGTTCGACGCGACCTTCGACGGCCAGAGCGCGATCCTGGTGCGGCGGCGCAACAAGGCGCCGGCCGGGCCGAGGGCGCCGGACAACGGCTTCATCGGCCAGGTGGCCGACCGCGGCTTCCTGCGTGTCGCGCCGTGGATCGTGCCCGATCCCGACCCCGCCCAAACGACGCCGTCGCTGGCCCAGCGTCGCGAGCAGCTCGCGGACGCGGGTGCACCGCTGCTGCCGGGCTCGGGGGTCGCATGCCCCGCCTCGCTCGCCGTCGGCTCCTGCGAGAACGGCTATCGCGAGGCGGTCCTCTGGGCCGACCTCGAGCTGCCGCCCGGGCCGTCGGCGGGGCTCGGCGTCGCCGTGCCGCCCGATCCCACGCGGCGCCCGACGTCCTTCGGCTCGAGCCGCGTGGTGAGCGCGCATCCCACGGGTCGCCAGCGCCACCCGCGCGTCGCGGCGCGCGGCCGGAGCGTCGCGGTGGTCTGGGACGACACGCGCGACGGCGCGCTGCCGCAGGTCTACTTGACGCTGTCGCGCGACGGCGGGGCGAGCTTCGGTCCGGCGCTCAAGGTGAGCGACGTCCCCGCGGGCGTGCGCACCGAGCTCGACGCCGACGTCGCGATCGGCGCGGACGGCGTCTACGTCGTCTGGCAGGCGTTCGCGCGCGGCGGCGACGACGACGCCGCGACGATCGAGCTCGCGCGCTTCGCGCTCGACGGCGTCAAGGCGACGCCCGACGTGCGCGTCGACGGCGGCACCACGCCCGCCGGACGCTGGCAGCCCGCGCTCGCGCTGCTCGGCGACGGCGCCCCGGTCGTGGCGTGGATCGACGAGCGCGACGGCGGCCCCGACGGCGTCGCGCTGGAGCACCTCTACGCCGCGCGCGGCACGGCGGGCGGGGAGAGCTTCGCGCCCGCGGTGCGCGTCGACCGCGGCACGCCGACGCCGCTCGCCGCGAGCCTCGACAACAAGTGGGCGCCGGCCATGCTCGCCGTCGGCCAGACGGTGCACGTCGCGTGGGTCGACTTCCGCGACTACAACTGGGACGTCTACGTCGCGCGCTCGACCGACGGCGGACGCTCCTTCGGCGACAACCAGCGCGTCAACGGCTTCCCCGGCTTCGAGCGCATCTGCGACGCGCCGGCGCTCGGCCGCGCCCGCGGCGACGCGATCCGCGTGGCGTGGACGGACGTGCGCGCCCGGGAGCCGGACACCAACCTGTTCGTCGCCGACAGCCCCGACGGCGGCGCCTCGTGGCGCACGGACCGCCGGCTCGACCGCTCCCGGCAGGGCTTCGATCCGGACCGCGACCGGCCGAGCTACCAGAGCCACGTCGCGCTCGCGCGGGCCGGCGAGTGCGGCTTCGCCGTCTGGCAGGACGACCGCGCCGGCAACGCCGACGTGCTGTTCGCCGCGCTCGACGACGCGAGCGGCAGCGCGCTGCGCGAGGAGCGCGTCGACGACACGGGCGGCGGGCCGAGCCACCAGGGCCGCCCGCATCTCGCGGTCGCGGGCGCGGGCAGCGCGGCCCGCTGCGTCGTCGTGTGGGAGGACGACCGCGAGGGGCTGATGCGGATCTACACGGCGTCGCGACGCTGCCTGCCCGGCGCCCAGGTCGTGCCGGCCCTCGCGCGCTGACGCGGGCCGCGCCGGCCCGAGCGCGCGGCGCTAGGCTAGAGCTCCTCGACGAGCGCCGGGCGGTCGGCGATGCGCATGGCGAGCGCCGCGAGCACCAGCGCCGCGGCCGCCGTCAAGAACATCGCGCGGAAGCTGCGCATGGCGATGGCGCCCAGCAGCGGCGCGCCCGCCATCTGGCCGAGGTCGATCATCGCCGTGTAGAGGCTGACGACCGCGCCGCGGACGTGGCCGGGGGTCCGCGCGACCGCGAGCACGTTCAGGATGGGGAAGGCGTAGCCGTGGCCGGCGCCGCACACGGCGCCGAGGGCGAGCAGCGGCGGCTGGGTCGCGGTGAACGGCGTGAGCGCCAGGCCCACCGCGTAGGCGAGCAGCGCCGGCACCAGCAGGCGCCGGGGCCCGAGCCGCTCCGGGAGGCGGCCGCCGACGACGCGCGTGAAGATCGCCGACATCGCGTATGCGAAGAAGAAGCCTCCCACCTCGCCACGGCGTGCGGCGACGGCGTAGGGCGCGAGGAAGGTGAACAGCGCCGCGATCCCGACGCCGAAGAGGAAGGTCGTGAGGTAGACGACGCGCAGCTCCGGCAGAGCGACCAGGCGCAGCCACGCGCTCGCCCGCGCGCGCTCGACGGGCGCCGGATGCTCGCCGCGCGCGTCGTCGAGCAGCAGGGTGAGCAGCAGCGACACAGCCGAGAAGCCGGCCGCGCAGCCGAAGTACGCGCCGAAGCCGACGCGGTCGATCAGCAGCTCGCTGAGCGGCGGCGCGAGCCCGTTCGGCAGCATCCCGGCGACGCCGAACATCGCCACGCCCTCGATCCGCCGCTCGGGCGGCACGATGTGCGTCGCGTAGGTGAAGTAGCTCGCGAACAGCGTCCCGGCGGCGACCGCATGCAGGACGGTCAGCGCGAGCAGCTGTGCGCCGATCGCGCCGACGAAGATCAGCAGCACGATGCTCGCGAGGTTGACGAGCCCGCCCCACAAGAGCGTGCGCCGGGCGCCGAGGACGTCGAGGAGGTGGCCCGCGACGGGCCGTGTCGCCACCGCGGCCGCCGCGCCGAGGCCCATCACCTGGCCGATCACCAGCTCGTCCGCGCCGAGGCCCGCGAGGAACAGCGGGTAGAGGATGAACATGCCCGTCGACATGCCGCCCGTGAAGTGGGTGACGGCCGCGAGCACGAAGTTGCGCGTGTAGAGCGGCGGCTCGCCGTGAGCGACGTCGCGCGATGCCTCGATGGTGGACGTGGCGATGCGCTCCTTGTCGCTACGCTCTTGCCGCCCGCAGGGGCCGAGCGTATACGCGCTACCAGAGCGCCCCGGAGCCCTCAACGCTCGCACGCCCGATCGAACCGAATGACAGCGGCCGACGACCTCTCACGCCGGTGAAGCTTCAACCCGCCGGCGCGGCGCGCCAACCTGAAGCCCCGCGAGCGCGGCGCTCCGGACGACGGCCGCTGCGACGAGAACGCAGAAGGAGATTGCACGATGGCAGACGCGAACCAGATCACCCCTGCGCAGTTCTTCGAGCAGATCGTCCCGGCCGGCTTCGAGGCCGATGCCGCCGGCAACCCGCCGCAGGACGACGCCACGGTGCAGTACGTCGTGACCGGCGAGGGCGGCGGCGAATGGGCGTTGCAGATCGCCGGCGGCAAGCTGAACGTCGTCAAAGGCAAGGTCGACAGCCCGCTCGTCACCTACACCGTATCGGCGGCGGACCTGATCGACGCCGTGAACGGCGCGAACGGTGCGGCGCCGACGCTGATCATCCCGCCGCGCCGGCAGGGGCGTCCCGGCGCCGGCGCCGCCGTCAAGGCGCTGCGTGGCACGATGGCGCTCAACCTGACGCGTCCGCAGGGCGGCGAACCGTTCAAGCTCGAGATGTGCTTCAACGGCGCCGCGGCCCCGCGCACCACGATGACGATGGCGATCTCCGACTACGTCGCGATGGGCGAGGGCAAGCTCAACGGTCAGGAGGCCTTCATGACGGGCAAGATGCGCGTCGAGGGCGACATGGGCTTCCTGATGCAGGTCGGGATGGCGACCGCGAGCTGAGCGGCACGATGCCTGCGCTCCGGGCCGGCGTGCGGCGGCGCGGCCCGGAGCCGTCGACCCCGCCCGGGCGCGTGCGCGCCGCATGAGCGCGCCGAGCGCCACGCCGCGCTTCGGCAGCGTGCCGCCGGCCGCCTTCTTCCGTCGCCCGGCGCTCGAGCTCGCGCCGGACCTGCTCGGGATGGTGCTGGCGCACGCGGCGCCGGACGGCGTCGCCGCGGGGCGCATCGTCGAGGTCGAGGCGTACTGCGGCCCGGACGACCTCGCCGCGCACTCCGCGCGCGGGCGCCGCACCGCACGCAACGAGGTGATGTACGGCGAGGGCGGCGTCGCCTACGTCTACTTCATCTACGGCATCCACTGGTGCGTGAACGTCGTCGCCGCGACGCGCGACGTGCCGCAGGCGGTGCTGATCCGCGCGCTCGAGCCGCTGCACGGTCTGGACCTGATGCGCGCTCGGCGCGGCGCGCGGGTGGCGGACGCCGCGCTCGCGCGCGGGCCCGGCAACCTGACGCGCGCGCTCGCCATCGACCGCGCGCTCAACGGCGCGGACCTGCGCACGAGCGCGCTGCGGCTCTACCGGCCGCGCAACGGGCTGCCGGACGCGCGCGACGTCGTCGCGTCACGGCGGATCGGCGTCGACTACGCGGGGCCGTGGGCCGAGCAGCCGTGGCGCTTCTCGCTGCGCGGCAGCCGGAGCGTGTCCCGGCCGCCACGAGCGGAGTGATAGGCTCCTAGGCTCGCTTCGGCAGCGGACGCCCGCAGCGCTCGGCGAGCACCGCAGCCTTGTCCTCGCGCTCCCAGGTGAAGAAGCCGCCCTCGGGCGCCTGGCCGAAGTGCCCGTAGGCCGCGGTCTTCTTGTAGATCGGGCGCAGCAGGTCGAGCGTGCGGATGATGCCGTAGGGACGCAGGTCGAGCACCTCGAGCAGCGCCTCGGCGATCTTCTCGTCCGGCACGACGCCGGTGCCGAAGGTGTCGACCAGCACCGACATCGGGCGCGCGATGCCGATCGCGTACGCGATCTGCACCTCGCAGCGCTCCGCGAGCCCGGCCGCGACCACGTTCTTGGCCATGTAGCGGCCCATGTACGCGGCGCTGCGGTCGACCTTCGAGGGGTCCTTGCCGGAGAACGCACCGCCGCCGTGCCGGCCGTAGCCGCCGTAGGTGTCGACGATGATCTTGCGCCCGGTGAGCCCGCAGTCGCCCTTCGGGCCGCCGACCACGAAGCGGCCGGTCGGGTTGATGTGGAACTCCGTGTCCGCGCGCAGGAACTGCTTCGGGATCACCTTCTTGATCACGTCCTCGATGATCACGTCGCGCAGCTTCTCGTTCGACACGTCCTCGCTGTGCTGCGTCGAGATGACGACGTTGCGCACCGCGACGGGCTTGCCGTCGCGGTACTCGACCGTGACCTGCGACTTCGAGTCGGGGCGCAGGAAGGGGTACTGCTTCGGGTGCTCCTTGCGGATCTGCGTCAGGTGCTTGACGAGATGGTGTGCGAGGGAGATCGGCAGCGGCATGAGCTCGGGCGTCTCGTTGCAGGCGAAGCCGAACATCAGCCCCTGGTCGCCCGCGCCCTGCTCGGCCTCGTCGGCCTTGCTGACGCCCATGCTGATGTCCGGCGACTGGCGGTCGATGGCGGTGAGCACCGCGCAGGTGTCGTAGTCGAAGCCCATCTCGGACGACGTGTAGCCGATCTCCTTGATGGTCTCGCGCGCGATCTCGTTGTAGGCGATCTTGGCGTTGGTCGTGATCTCGCCGGCGATCACCACCATGCCCGTCTTGCAGAGCGTCTCGCAGGCGATGCGCGCCTTCGGGTCCTGGCGGAGGATCTCGTCGACCACCGAGTCGGAGATCAGGTCGCACATCTTGTCGGGATGCCCCTCGGACACGGACTCCGAGGTGAAGAAAAAGTTCTTGAGCGCCATCGAGCGGTGTTCTCCCTGGAAAAGGTGCGGCAGCGAGCCTGCGGGCCGCGGTGATCGGCGGACTGTAACAGGCCGACGGCTTCCGGTACAGAAGGAAAGCTTGCCTTTCGGGTCGTCGCCGCGCGAGGAAAAGACGCGCCTGCGCGCGCAGTTACGGGCGGCGCGGCGCGCGCTGCCGGCGGCCGCGCTGGCGCAGGCTGCGGCGTCCGTGGCGACGCTCGCCGCCGGCTGCGGAGCGATCGCGCGGGCCCGCTCGCTCGCCGGCTACCTCGCCTGCGACGGCGAGATCGACGTGGCGGCGGTGCTCGCGGCGGCGCGCGCCCGGGACGCGACGATCGTCCTGCCGCGCCGCACCCGAGCCGGCGGGCTCGAGCTCGTCGTGACCCCGGCGGGCGCGGTGCTCGAGCCGCGCCGGCCCGGCGGCATCCTCGAGCCCACGGGATCGAGCTGCGACCCGGCGGCGCTGCCCGCGCCCGCGGTGCTGCTCGCCCCCGCGGTCGCGCTCGATCGCCGCGGCCATCGCCTGGGACGCGGCGGCGGTGACTACGACCGGCTGATCCCGCGCCTGCGCGCTCTCGGCTGGACCATCGTCGGCGTGTGCCACGCGGCGAGCGTGCTCGACGCACTGCCGGTCGAGCCGCACGACGAGCGCGTCGACCTGCTGCTCACCGACGCCGGGCTCGCGACCGTCGCGTGAGCCGCGCCGCGCCTGTGCGGTGGCGCGCGGAGAGGCGAGCA
Organism: Thermodesulfobacteriota bacterium; assembly: GCA_040755575.1. GTDB lineage: Bacteria > Desulfobacterota > Binatia > UBA12015 > UBA12015 > DATCMB01. The sequence goes on along the minus strand of JBFMAS010000531.1, from coordinate 3,105 downwards.
GATACAGAACGCCGCATGTCGCTGCTCATCATCGGTACCCTCGCCTTCGACGACATCGAGACACCGGCCGGCTCCGTCAAGAACGAGATCGGCGGCTCCGCCGCCTATGCCGCGCTCGCCGCGAGCTTCTCGGCGCCGACCGCGGTCGTCGCGATCATCGGCAACGACTTCCCGCAGGAGACGCTCGCGCGGCTCGCGAACCGCGGCGTCGATCTCGCCGGCGTCACGGTCGGCGACGGGCCGTGCTTTCGCTGGTCGGCCCGCTACCACGAGAACCTCAACAACCGCGACACGCTCGACACCCAGCTCAACGTGCTGACCCAGTTCCGCCCCGAGCTGCCGGAATCCTATCGCGACGCAGAGCACGTCTTCCTCGGCAACATCGACCCCGAGCTGCAGATGTCGGTCCTGCGCCAGCTTCGCCGGCGCAAGCTGGTCGCGTGCGACACGATGAACTTCTGGCTCGACAGCGCGCGCCCCGCGGTGGAGCGCGTCCTCGCGCAGATCGACATGCTGATCGTCAACGACGACGAGGCGCGCCAGCTCTCCGGCGAGCACAACCTGGTGCGCGCGGCGCACGTGATCCGCAAGATGGGGCCGTCGCGGCTGCTCATCAAGCGCGGCGAGTACGGCGTCCTCGCGTTCGAGGAGGGGTCCGTCTTCGCCATGCCGGCGTACCCGCTCGAGGAGGTGTTCGACCCGACCGGAGCCGGCGACACCTTCGCGGGCGGCCTGCTCGGCTACCTCGCGAGGCACGAGGAGACGTCGTCGGCGGTCCTGCGCCGCGCGATCGCGCAGGGCAGCGTCATGGCGTCGCTCGTCGTCGAGCGCTTCGGGATGCAGCGCCTCTGGGAGGTGTCGCCGGCGGACATCGAGGCGCGCTACCACGCGTTCGTGCGCTTGACGGACTTCAGCGGCGCCTGAGCGCGGCCCGAGCGTGAGCGGCGCGGCCGGTAGCCTGCGCAGCGGCGTGATCCTCGCGGGAGGACGCTCGAGCCGGATCGGCCAGCCGAAGGCCCTGCTCGAGCTCGGTGGATCGCCGCTGCTGCTCCACGTCGCGCGCGCCCTCGTGCCGTCGTGCGACGAGCTGCTCGTGGTGGCAGCCCCGCCCGCCGCGCAGCCGCCCGGCCTGCTCGACGATCTGCGCCGCACGGTGGGCTCGATCGCGCGCCGCTGGCGCGCCCTCGGCGGCCGCACGACGTCTTCGCTGCGGCCGCGCGCGCGGCTGGTGCACGACGCACGCGCGCACCTCGGACCGTGCGCGGGCCTCGCCAGCGCGCTCGCGGTCGCGCGCGGCGAGCTCGCCTTCGTCACGGCGTGCGACCAGCCGTTTCTCTCGACGGCGGTGGTCGGGGAGCTGCTCGCCCGTGGCGAGCGCGGTGCGCGGCCCGACGTCGTCGTGGCGCGCTGGCGGGGCTACCTCGAGCCGCTGGTCGCCGTCTACCGCGTGGCCTCCATGGCGACGCACTATGCGCGCCAGCTCGAGGAGGACGAGCTGCGGCCGACGGCACGCCTCGACCGCGTGCGGGTCGAGGTCGTCGACGAGGCGGACGTGAGGACGCTCGATCCCGAGGGCCTCAGCTTCGTGAACGTCAACTCGCGCGCCGACTACGAGGCGGCCCGCGCGCTCGTCAATGCGCGGAGACGCCGTCCTGCACGTAGCCGGAGAGGATCGAGCGCAGGCGCGTGATCGCCTGGGTGTGGAGCTGCGAGACGCGCGACTCCGTGATGCCCAGCCGCGCGCCGACCTCCTTCATCGTCAGCTCGGCATGGTAGTACAGCGGCATGACCAGGCGCTCCTTCTCCGGGAGCTGCTGGATGGCGTCCGCCACGGCGCCCGCGCGCTCGCGCGACAGCAGCGCGGTCATCGGGTCGCCGGTCTGCGAGGCGATGTAGTCCTCGAACCCGAGGCGTTCGTTGTTGCGTCCGAAAGCCACGTCCTCCAGCGAGATCATGGCGAGGTCGCCGACCTCGGCCATGAGCTCGTGCAGGCGGTCGATCGACATCCCCATCGAGGAGGCGAGCTCGTCTTGCGATGCTTGACGGCCGAGATGGTGCTCGAGCTTCTGCGCGCTGCGCGACAGGTGGTTCGCCTTCTGCCGCACGGTCCGCGACACCCAGTCGAGCGAGCGCAGCTGATCGAGGATGGCGCCGCGGATGCGGATGCGCGCGTAGGTCTGGAAGTGCGTGGCCTTCGTCGGGTCGTACTTCTTGAACGCGTCGAGCAGGCCGTCGACGCCCCAGCTCATCACCTCGTCGTGCTCGATCGAGGCCGGCAGCGCCGCCTGCACCTGCTGGACGACCTGGCGCACGAGCGGCAGGAACGTCGTGACGTCCTCCTCCCGCACCGGGCGCTCGCCGGAGCGCATGGCACGCGCTCCCTTGCTGCGAGAGGGTCCACGCCGCGTCGTCTTCGCCGTCTTGCGTTTGCTCGTCTCGGGCCTCGCTGCGCTGCGAATCATGCTTTCCCCCGTTGCCGCATCCTGCGTCCGCGGCCGGTTGCATCGCGCCGGGTCAGCAATGGTCGTGCCGCGTTCCCGAGAGCGTTTCGCGGCCGTGCCGTGCAGCCGCGCGAGGGCTCCGCAGACGCCCTGGCGAGCGTCGCCAAGCCTTTGAACTTGCGACTTTCTGCGGGACCTCTACGCGACGCTCCCATGCGTCGCGCAGATATCGTCGACCGCGTGGCGGTCGCGGCAGGGCACCGGCAAGCGATTGACGCACGCCATCCGATTGCCGCCCGCGGCGCCGGGATGCGGCACCCGACCGCTCGCCACGGCGTTGGCGCAGCGACGCGTCACGCCTGGCGCGCTGTGCCAGGGGCGGCCTCGCGGGCGTAGCGCCGATGGCACAGGTGAGACGCGAGATTCTCCAGGCGGGAGAGAAGCTCGGCTTCGTTCGCCCCCGCGTGGCGCGCATCGGCCCCGTCGGCCGCGACGAGTTCTTCCATCAGTGGCTCGGCGAGGGACGCGCAGGCGACATGCGCTTCCTCTTGCACCATGTGAAGGCGCGGCTCGACCCGCGGACGCGCTATCCCTGGGCCCGCTCGGTGATCAGCGCGTTCTTCCCGTACGCCGCCCCGCCGCCGCCGCGCGTCGACTGGCGCAG
>JBFMAS010000530.1:0-5329 GCA_040755575.1 Thermodesulfobacteriota bacterium | reverse complement strand
GTGCCGCGGCCGCTCTGCGAGGCCGCGCGTCACGCGCTCTGCCTCGCCCACGACGCGGCCGCGTCGTCGCGCGCGTCGGCGCCGCACGCCGGCTCCCGGCTGATCCGCGCGAGGCAGGAGACGCTCTCGTCGGTGAGCCCGAGCAGGAAGCGCTGCCGCTCGACCTCGACCACCGCGAGCAGCCGCTTGCCGCCCATCGCCCGCACGGCGACGAGCCGGATCGCCTCCGAGGCGCCGCTCGTGCCGCGCGTGCGCAGCCACGTCGCCGCGCCCACGGCGATCACCAGCACGACGAGCGCGATGAGCGCGAGCAGCGGCAGCTGCGCGTCGCCGGCGCCGGCTGCGATCATCGCATCCTCTCGACGCGCTCGCTCGGGCTCACCACCTCCGTCAGGCGGACGCCGAAGCGGTCGTTCACCATGACGGCCTCGCCGCGCGCGACCGGCTTGCCGTTGATCAGCACATCGAGCGGCTCGCCCGCCGCCTTGGTGAGCTCGACGACGGCGCCCGCGCCGAGCGCGAGCAGCTGGCGCACGGGCATGCGCGCACGCCCGAGCTCGACCGTCACGGACAGGGGCACGTCGAGCAGCAGGTCGATGCTGCGATGCTCTTCCTCGGGTACGGGCGCCGCTGCCGGCTGCGAGAGATCCTCGGACACGATCATTCCTCCAGGTCGAGACCGGTCACGTCGCCGCCGAGGAGACGGACCGCGTTGCGGCCGCGGCTCACGCCCGCCTGGCCGGTGAACAGGACGGTGCCTTCCACGCGCACCGCGAGCGGGTCGTCGCCGCGCGTCGCGACGTCGAGGACGTCGCCCGGGCGCAGCGCGAGCACCTCGCGCGCCGACATCCGGACGCGCCCGAGGTCCGCAGTGACGACGACCTCGGTGCCCTCGATCGCCGCGCGCAGCGCGCCGAGCCAGGCGCGGTCGACGCGCGGCGGCGTCCCGCGCGGCCCCTCGAGCTTGGCACGGACGGCCTCGAGCGGCGCCTCGGGCAGCACCACCCAGGCGGGCGAGGCTCCGCCCCCGAGGTCGCACGCCGACTCGAGCGAGACCACCGCGTCGCCCGGGCCGGCGATCGCCGCGAGCAGCGGGGTCGCATCGGTGCGCACGAGCGCGCAGTCGACGCGCGCCACCGGCTGCCACGCCGCCGCGAGCGCGCCCAGCACGCGCAGCGCGATGCGCTCGATCGTGCGCAGCGCGATCGGCGACGGCTCGCGCCGGCGCATCGCGTCGGGCACGGCGCCCGGGCCGCCGAACAGCCGGTCGACCATCTCGAACGCGAGCGCGGGCGGCAGGGCGAGCATCCCCTGGCCAGGCAGCGGCGCGAGCGAGAACACGCTCAGCACGGCGCCGGGCGCCAGCCGGTTGCGCAGCGTCGCGAAGTCGAGCGCCACGATCTCGCCCCGCTCGACCGCGACCGTGCTCTCGAACAGCGCTCCGAGCGAGCTCGCGAGCTCGCGCGCGAAGCGCTCGTGCAGCAGCGTCAGGCCCGGGAAGCGCCGTTCGGGGCTCTCGCCCGCGGCGCGCACGAGCGGCGCCGGGCGCACGGTGCCCGGCGGCGCCGTCTCTTCGGTGAGCGCGACCTCGCCGTCGTCGCCGCCCTTCAGCAGGGCGTCGACCTCGTCGCGCGACAGCTCCTCGGCCATGGCGCGCCTACTGGACGATGAACTCGGTGAAGTAGACCGACTTGACGGCGTCGGCCTGCAGGACGTGGTTCATGCGGTCGATCACGTCCTCGCGCAGGCGCTCCTTGCCGTCGGGCGTGCGGATGTCCGCGAAGGTCTTGCTCGTGACGAGCGTCAGGATCACGTCGCGGATCTGCGGCATGCGCGCGTCGAGCTGCCCCGGTGGCTCGGGGCCCGCGAACTCGACCTGCAGCGTCATCTTGAGGTAGCGGGTGCCGCTCTCGTCGGCGAGGTTCGCGAGAAACGGGTCGAGCGGACGCATCGCGCCGCCGGCGCCGTGCGCGCCCGCCGACGCGGCGCCCTCCTCCGCGGCGCCGTGACCGCCGGCCGGCGCCTTGCCGCCCGGAACCAGCCCGAGCAGGAAGGCCGCGGCGCCGGCGCCGCCGAGCGCCAGCACGGCGACCAGCAGCAGGACGAGCTTGCCCTTGCCCTTGCGGCTCGCCGCGCCCTCCGCCGCGGCCGCCGCCGCCGCTCCTTCCACCCCTTCCGCTGCGGTGGCCATCCCCTCTCCTTCCGCCGGCCGCGCAAATCGTTGCCTGACGACCGTGCCGGCCGCTGACGTCAGCAAGCGATGTGCCCGCTCGGCGCGCGGCCCGGGGGACGTGCCGCCGCCGCGTCAGACCAGAAAAATCTGCCGGGCCTCGGCGGCCGGATGATCACTTCCGATCAGTCAACGGCGCGGCCGGGGGTCAGGGACTTGCCAGGGCGAGCCGCGCGCCGTCTGCTGCCGGGCGATCATCGCACCACGTTGATCAGGTCGTTCAGCAGACCGTCGCTCGTGGTGATGACGCGCGCGTTGGCCTGGAAGCTCCGCTGCAGAGAGATCAGGTCGACGAACTCCTGGGCCAGGTCGACGTTCGAGCGCTCGACGGCCGACGCGACGATGCTGCCGAGCCCGCCCGCGCCCGGTGTCGACACGGTGGCCGCGCCGGAGTCGATCGACTCGCGGTAGAGCCCCGAGCCGAGCGCGGTGAGGCCGTCGGGCGCGGCGAAGTCGGCGAGCGCGAGCCGGTAGAGGGCCCGGCTCTGGCCGTTGTCGAACACGCCGGTCAGGAGCCCGTCCGCGCTGACGACGATCGCCTCGATCTGCCCCGCGGCGAAGCCGTTGGCCTCCGCCGACACGGTCGACGCGCTGCCGAACTGCGTGACGCCGTCGAGCCCCTCGCCCGGCGTCGGGCCGGTGTTCGGCGTGCCGAAGTCGAAGCTGATGGTCTGCGCGTCGGCCCCGCTGAACGTCACGGTGACGTCCGTCGGGTCGGGCCCGGCGAGCGAGCCGTCGGGGTTGAAGGTCAGCGCGACCGTGCCGAGGATCGCGAGCTCGCCCGGCGTGCCGCCGGTCTCGCCGGCGTCGACGCCGACGTTGACGTCCCAGGCGTTGGCGCCGGTGCGGGTGAAGAACAGCGTGACGTCGTGGCTCACGCCGAGCGAGTCGTACACCTTGGTCGTGGTCGTCACGTTGGAGGTCGCGGACGCGGTCTCCCAGTCGGTCGCGTCGAAGCCGCCCGCGATCAGCGTCGCGCCGGCGTCGAGGTTGTTCTTCACCGCGACCGCGGTCGTGGCCTCGGGCTGGCTGGTCGCGCCGTCGAAGGCGACGTCGGTCAGCGCGCCGACCGGCTGGTTCAGGTCGTCGACCTCGAAGCCCTGCAGCGGCAGGCCCTGCTGCGTCACCAGCACGCCGTCGGCGCTCAGGCGGAAGTTGCCCGCGCGCGTGTACAGGTTGCCGTCGCCGTCGCGGACGATGAAGAACCCGTTGCCCTCGATCGCCAGGTCCGTCGCGCGGCCGGTGCTCTCGATGGCGCCCTGCGCGAACGACGGGTCGACGCCGGCGAGGCGCGTGCCGAGCCCGATGGCGCCGCCGCCGGCACGTGCGGCGAGCAGGTCCGCGAACTCGGCGCGGCTGCCCTTGAAGGCGATCGTGTTGACGTTCGCGATGTTGTTGCCCGTCACGCTGAGCGCCTCACCGGTGGCGAGGAGCCCGCTGCGGGCGATCGACAGGGCTCCGAGAATGGCCATGAGCTCTTTCCTCCTACGCTTCGCTCGCGACGCTGCGCACCTCGCGCACGTCGCCGAGCGGGATCTGGATCTCGCCGATCGACAGCGTCGGCGGGCTGCTCGACAGGTCGACGCCGGTCACCGTGCCGCGCACCCGCGTCTCGACCTCGAGCGGGGCGCCGTCGCCGCCCGACGCGGCGAGGACGACCTCGTAGGTGCCGTCCGCGAGCGGGCCCACGCCGGGCAGCGACGCGAGGTCGAGCTCGTGCCTGCCCGCCGCGACCTCGCCGAGCGAGGCGGTCGCGACCACGTCGCCGTTCGCGTCGCGTACCTCGACCGTCACCGTCCCGGCGGCGGCGAGCGTGTACTCGAGCGGGCTCGCGGCGCCCGACGAGAGGTGCACCGTCCCGCCGACGGCGGTGACCTCGCGGCCCAGGAACGAGACCGGGTCGAGCTGCGCGGGCTGCTCGCCCGGGTCGACCAGCGCGCCCAGGCGCTGGTTGATCTGCATGAGCTGCTCGAGGCTCGAGAACTGCGCGAGCTGCGCCGAGAAGTCGGCGCTGTCGAGCGGGTTGAGCGGGTCCTGGCTCTGGAGCTGCGCGACCAGCAGCGTCAGGAGCTCCTGCTGTCCGATGACGTCGTTGCGCTCGGCGGGGGCGGAGGTCTGGCTCGCATCGGGGGCGAGCGACGCCAGCGCGCCGAGCGCGCTCGAGGCGACGGACGCGGCGACTGCCGGCGGGATGGTCATGCGTGCACGCTGACGAGCCCGTCGACGCGGCTCGCCCGGGAGACGTCGCCCGCGGCTCCGGCGTCGGCTCGCGCCGTGCCGGCGCGGCGTGCGAGCGCCTGGCGCGCGTCCTCGCTCGCCTCGTCGCTCGGCGCGCGGCGGCCGTCCGCGTCGGACGCCAGGCCCAAATGGACGGACAGGGTCGCCAGGCGGAGCTCGCTGCGCTCGAGGGCGGCCGCGAGCGCGGGCTGCTGCGCGAGCAGCAGGGCGCGCGCGTGCTCGTTGTCGGCCAGCAGCGCGGCGCGCAGGCCGTGCCGGCCGAAGCTCAGGTGGACCTCGATGCGGCCGAGCCCGTCGGGCTCGAGGACGAAGCGGATGCCGCCGTCCGTCGGGCGGCCGCTCTCCGCCGCCTCGACGACGGCGTCGAGCCAGGACGCCGCGGCGGCGCGCACCGCCACGGCGTCGCCTCGCATCGGAGCGCCCGCGGCGTCGGGCGGCGGCGCGAGCGCCGCGCGCGCCGGCGCCGCGACCCGCGACGTCGCCTCGGGGTCGCTCTCCTGCGGCCGCGGTCGGGCCGAGGCGTCGCGCTCGCCCGCCGTAGAGCAGGTCGTGCGTTGCATCGGCAGCCGTGCTGCGTCGGGCTCGGCGGCCGGCACACGCGCTACACGCGCCTCAGCCGGGGCCGGCGGCGCATCCTCGCGCTCGGCCGCTTCGACGCGCGGCGCGCGCACGACAGCGTCGCGCTCGGCCGCTTCGACGCGCGGCGGGTGCACGACAGCGTCGCGCTCCGCCCTGCGCACGACGGCCGACGTCGCCCGGTGCGCGGCGCTGCGCTCGGCCGCGAGCGGCGTGCCGTGCGTCGCGGCCGTCCGGGCCCTGCGCCCGGAGGCCGGCCGCGGGCCGTCGACCGGCGCCCGCCCG